>NZ_QSQO01000014.1:997-55035 GCF_003436775.1 Collinsella sp. TF11-5AC | reverse complement strand
TGACATCGTTTTTATGTCAACCTTGGTCTAACAGAGCCTTTCTTTTAGCGCCGGTCCCTGCGCCGGCGTGCGGCCTATTTCTCCCCCATTTTGGCCATTTTGCCCTCCAAACGGCACTACCGCCGGCAACATCCAGCAGATACGCTGAATCTAGTCGTATAGGCCCTATGAGAACGGGAGCAACCATGGCAGCCTTGTTCACGACCCCCAAACGCAATGACGCTACCGCCGGAACCCATGTTGCCGAACCCGACGTCCGCCGTCGCATAGGACTCGCGCACGGCAGCTGGCGCCGCGTGACGCGCCGCATCGTCGTAGGCGCCGTGTGCGCGCTCACGGTGAGCTCGCTGCTCATGCCGAGCGTCTCGCTCGCGGCGGAATGGGTCAAGGTCGGCGAAACCAAATACAACGCCGGCACTGCGGCGGGCGACGAGACCGGCACCTGGTCGTGGGACGGCGCCGACGACTTGAAGCTCAACAACTATAACGGCGGCGAGATCCAGGCCGCAGGCAAGCTCAACGTGAATTACTCGGGAAACAACATCGTCACTGCCGACTGGATCGAAGGCATCAAGGCTTCTCATGGCAAGAATGAGAACGCCGAGCTCAATATCCAAGGCGACGCGGGCAGCACGCTCAGCGTGACATCTACTGAGGACGCTATCCTCTCCACGGGTAATATCAACATCGACGGAGCCGGATCCGTCAACGCCACGAGCACTGGGCTTGATGCCATCAATGCCGGGGGTGATCTCGCTATCAAAGGTTCGGGCAACGTCAACGCCACGGGTGCATCGGATGGCATCAGGGCAAACGGCAATATCACGATTGACGACAACGGAGCCGTCGCCGCCAGGGCTACCAAGGACAAGGGTATTGGAACCGACAAGAACCTCACCATCAAGGGTGGCGGGACGGTCGAGGCAAGCTCCGAGAAAGACGCTGCCGTCGAGGCCAAGGGCAGCCTCGCAGCCACAAACGCCTCCCTCAACGTAAACGGTGTTGAATATGGCGTCTATGCCCACAAGGGCATCACGCTCGATCATGCAAACGTGACAGTCCGTGCAAGTAAAGGCAGATACGGTGGCGCCATTGCCCTCTTCACCTACCAAGACGATATCGTCGTCAAGAACGGCTCCACCGTGGACGCGCTTGCGGAAGGCGAGGTTTCGGCTGCATTCTCCACCAGAAACGATCGACCCAACGAGAAGGGTGGCCACATCTACATCAGCGACTCCGTTGTCAAGGCCATAGCCCGCTATGTCGAGAACGGCGACGGCCCCATCCCCTACAGCGAAAACCAAGATGGCGAGACGAGGCGCGAACCCCAAGGCGAGAACATCGGCATCATCGCCCAGACCAGCGAGGGCGTCACACCCGCAGTCATCTCGATCATCCGCAGCAAGGTAACGGTCGAAGGAGATACAGCGGCAATCTTTGCCCGTGCCATGAGCGCTGACGGCAAGACAATCGGCACCATCAAGATTGAGAACGCCGCCATCCAGACGCCCGAAGGCGGCAAGGTCATTGACTATCGCAAGCTCCGTGACGGCATCTACGAAGCAGGCCAAGCCATCGGCACGGGCGACGCCACGGTCGACTCCCTCTATATCAAAGCAGTCGCCAAAAGCACGACCATCGCACCTCCCGAGGTAGCCAAGCCGGAAGACCCCAAGCCCGACGAGACCAAGCAGAACCCCAAGCCTGAGGGCTCAAAGCCGACCAAGGCCGTTGCGGCTTCAACCACGAAAGCCAAGACTACCGGCGTGCTCGCGGCAACCGGCGACACCTCGGGTGCGGCCATCGTGGCAACCGTCCTTGCGGGAACAGCCGCTATCGCCGCAGGCACCATGGCGAGCCGTAAGCGCTCTTAGACGCCTCTGCGCACATGGCAGCTCCCGCGAAGGCCCCGAGCCCCAGCACCGTTTAACAACGCCACCGCCGAGCTCCCCTCCGGCGGTGGCGTTTTCCATATGCGTCCGCAGGGGATGCACGAGATTGTCTTTGGTCTAGCCCAACCGGCATACGCTGGCGTGCGACAATTGGGGCTGCCGATATCACAACACTGAGAGAAGCCCGTCATGGAAGCGCATCAAAAGCAGATAACCGTTTATTCGAATCATACGGAAAGCGCGCCTGTCATCTACCTTCCTGTGGTCGTGGGCGACGGCAGCGAGGTTTATAAGTGTTGCCGAGAGCTCGACTGTCCGCCATTCGCCCTCGTCACCATTGGCGGGCTCGATTGGAATCGCGAGCTGAGCCCCTGGGCATGCGACGGGACCGTACGCGATGCCGAGCCTTTCGGCGGCCAAGCTGCCGGTTTTCTTGATGAGCTGCTGAATCAGATAATCCCCCAGGTCGAGTCATCGCTTCCTCAGCCGCCCACCTGGCGTGGCATTGCCGGTTACTCGCTCGCGGGCCTCTTCGCACTCTGGTCCCTCTGGCAAACCGACGCATTTGACCGCGCCGCGAGCGCATCGGGGTCGCTATGGTTTCCCGACTTTGTCGATCGCGCCAGCACGGCGCCATTTGCCGGCAGCCCGCAGGCTGTCTATCTGTCGCTCGGTAAAAAGGAGACCAAGACTCCCAACCGCATGATGCGGCACGTACTCGACGATACGCGCGCAATGGAAAAGCTGCTCGGCGAACGTGGTATTCCCACGACGCTGGAGCTCAACCCCGGCAATCACTTTTCCCAGACCGACTTGCGCATGGCCCGCGGCATCCACTGGATACTGACGCATTAAAAATGGTGCCCACGCGCATATACGCATGGGCACCATATCTTGTTTTAGCTGGACGCAGTTGTTACTCAGCAGCCTCCTCAAGCTCGGAGACGTCAAACTCAAAGTCGTTACCCGGCAGGATGGCGTTGAGCACGATGCCCACCAGCGAGCCCACGGCAAGGCCGGAAAGCGAAATCGTCACGCCGCCCAGCTCAAGCACGATGGCGCCGGCGGTGCTGTACGCAATGCCGAGCGAAAGCACGAGCACCAGGGCGGCCACCAGCACGTTGCGGTTGTTTTGGAAATCGACCTGGTTCTCGATGAGGTTGCGGACGCCCACGGCGCTGATCATGCCATAGAGCACGAGCGACACGCCGCCGATTACACACGCCGGCATGGCCGCAATGACAGCCGCGAACTTGGGGCAGAACGAGAGCACAATGGCACAACATGCGGCAATGCGAATCACGCGCGGGTCAAACACACGCGTTAGGGCAAGCACACCGGTGTTCTCGCCATAGGTGGTGTTAGCCGGAGCGCCAAAGAGCGATGCGAGAATGGTCGCCAGGCCGTCGCCAAGCAGCGTGCGATGCAGGCCAGGATCGGCGATGTAGTTACGCTCGCAAGTGGAGCCGATAGCCGAGATGTCACCGATATGCTCGATCATGGTCGCAAAGGCCAGCGGCATAATGGTGATGATGGCCGTCGTGGCAAGACCGCTATCGAACTGCGGGCCAAAGAGCGCAAACACGGTGTTATCCCACACGACGGGCAAGCCAACCCAGGGAGCGGCTGCGACGCCCGAGAAATCAACCTCGCCGAGCGCAGTCGCAACGGCATAGCTCACCACAACGCCCAGCAGAATCGGCACGATCTTGACCATGCCACGGCCCCAGATGTTGCAGATGACGATCACCGCCACAGCGACAACGGCAACAAGCCAATTGGTCTGGCAGTTGGCGATGGCAGAGCTTGCCAAGATCAGGCCGATGGAAATGACGATGGGGCCAGTCACTACCGGCGGGAAGAAGCGCATAACGCGCTTGGCACCAAACGCGCGAAACAGGGCCGCCAGCACCGGATAGAGCAGGCCGGCACAGGCTACACCTAGGCAGGCGTAGGGCAAAAGCTCGGCCTCGCCGTTGGGCGCGATGGCGGCATAGCCCGCGATAAAGGCAAACGAAGATCCCAAAAACGCTGGCACCTTGCCGCGCGATAGGAAGTGGAAGAGCAGCGTGCCCAGGCCGGCAAACAAAAGGGTCGCCGACACCGAGAGACCGGTGAGCACGGGTACGAGCACCGTGGCACCGAACATCGCGAATAGATGCTGCAGACCGAGTAGGAACATGCGCGGGCGACCGAGCGACGACGCATCGTAGATGGCATCGGCGACGGCGGGCGTCGAGGATTGGGACATGGATGTCCTTTCATAATGGAAGGGCGCTCGGGCATATCGGATTACCTGCCCGAACGATACGATCCGAACCATTGTACGCGATGCATGCCGCTCCGACCACGACGCCCCTGCGAACGGCAGCACTACTTCCAGATGCGCTCGGCGATGCGTTTGACCAGGGCGATCTTTGCCCACTGCTCGTCCTCGGTCAGCTTGTTGCCAATCTCGCAGCTGGCAAAGCCGCACTGGGGAGACAGATACAGGTTCTCGAGCGGCACGTACTTTGCGGCTTCGCGGATGCGCTCGACGATAACATCCTCGTTCTCGAGCTCTGCGGCCTTGGTGGTCACCAAGCCCAGCACGACCTTCTTGCCCGGGGCAACGTAGCTGAGCGGCTCAAAACCGCCGGCGCGCGGCGTATCGAACTCCAGGTAGAATGCGTCGACATCCTCATGTGCAAACAGGTACGGCGCGATGGGGTCATAGCCGCCCTCGAAAGCATAGGTAGAGTGGTAGTTGCCGCGGCACACGTGCGTGTTAATGACGAGGTCGTCGGGCTTGTCCTCGATGGCGGCGTTGTTGAGCGCCACGCCCAGCTCGCTCACCCTTTGCAGGTCAACCGGGCTCATGCCAGTCTTGGACACAAAGTCGGTATCGCAGTAGATGCCCCAGGTGCAGTCATCAAACTGGATGTTGCGGCAGCCCGCGGCATACAGGTCAGCAATCACGGTGCGGTATGCTGCGGCAATGGCATCGACGAGTTCTTCGTCGGTCTTGTAGACGGCGTGCAGACTCTCCTGCTGGCCATCGCAGCGGTCGAGTGTGACTTCGGAGAACGTCTGGATCGGCGCCGGAATGGTCTGGCGCGCGACCTGGCCCTCTCCCTCGAGCGACTTGATAAATTTGAAGTGCTCGACGAACGGATGATTCTCACCGCTAATGGGACCGGTTACCACGGCGGTGTCGGCGGTAGTCTCCTCATCGTGGAACATGTAGCCCGTGCGCGAGGCGCGGCGCTCAATGCCGTTGAGGCCCCACATAAAATCGAGGTGCCAGTAGCTGCGGCGGAACTCGCCATCGGTAATCACCTGCAGGCCGGCAGCCTTCTGCTTGGCCACTAAGTCGCGGATGGCCTCGTCCTCGACGGCCTTAAGGCCGGAAGCGTCGAGTTTACCCGCGACATAGGCGGCACGGGCGTCCTTTACAGCCTGTGGACGAAGAAAACTGCCGACGATATCGGCACGAAACGGCGCGTTCGGTTGAATCGAAGTGCTCATAGATATCTCCCTTTGCATTGGTTGCTTTACTGGGACAGAGTATGAGCGCTCATATGGACATCGTAAAATATGCGTTTATAACAGTTTGATATAGATGCTTCCTATATTAGTTGGGACTGCCATAAAGAGATTTGACCCGTGCAGAACGCAGCAGTCTAGATGTGCTGACGAATCGCTTCGATATAGGCCTGCCCGTAGCGCGTAAGTGTCGTGTTCTTGCGCGTGATGATGCCGATCTCCATGTACTCGTCTACATCGAGCGGAATGGAGATAATGCCGGGGCCGTTAAGTTCATGGCTGATCACGCCCGAACACACCGTGTAACCGTTAAGGCCCATAGCTAGGTTGAACAGCGTCGCACGGTCGCGCACGCGGATATTCTTGCGGCGCTCAAAGGTCGAGGTCAGCTCCTCGGAATAGTAAAACGAGTTGTAGCTGCCCTGCTCATAGGACAGGAACGGGTAGTCTTCCAAGTCCTCGAGCGTCACACTCGAGCGACCCGCCAGCGGATGGTCGGAGCACACAAAGACATGCGGCGTAGCGCAGAAGAGTCCTTCGAATACGAGCTCGTTGGCCGCCAGCATGCGCTCGATGACCTCGCGATTGTGCTCCGACAGATACAGGATGCCGAGCTCGCTTTTCATATGCGCGACGTCCTCGATAATCTCGTGGGTCTGCTCCTCGCGCAGGGTAAAGTCGTAGCGCGCGGCATCGAACTCGCGGATCACATCGACAAATGCATTAACGGCAAAGGAATAATGCTGGCAGCTCACGCTAAAGTGCGGCACCTGCTCGGACGTGCCTTTGTACTTGCCCTCGAGCAGGTCGGCCTGGTCGAGCACCTGGCGCGCGTAGCCCAAGAAGGTCTCGCCTTCCTCGGACACAATGACGCCCTTGTTGGTGCGCTCAAAGATGTGTACACCCATCTCGTTTTCGAGATCGCGAATTGACGCGGTAATCGAAGGCTGCGACACAAAGAGCCGGCGCGAGGCCTCGGTGATGCTGCCGCATTCGGCAACTTTGACGACATATCTGAGCTGCTGGAGCTTCATGGCTTTCTCCCTAGACGTTCGTGACGTCGAAACCCGTCGCGTCCATCTGACGCATAAACGACGGCATCTCCCCCGTCGCGGCGCAGGCGGCAATCTGATGCAGAGCCCCGGCAACCGCATCATCTGCCGCAGCGCCGATATGCCAGCGCGCGGCAGCCGTGACGGCCTCGTTGGCATTGGCGACTGCAACGGAATTGGGAACGGCATCGATCATGGGCAAATCGTTATCGGAATCGCCGAATACGGCCACCTCGTCGGGCGTCAGGCCCAAAGCGCGCGCCAGCTCCAGCGCAGCACAGCCCTTGTCCCAGCCGGTCGGAAGAACGTCGAACAGGCGCACGCGGTTGTTGGGAAACACGAGCGAGAGCTCCGGCACCTCGGCGGCAACACGCTCGCGCAGCTCGGCGAGCTCCTCGCGCGAACGGGCACTCCAGATATTCGCCTTGTATGCCGGGGCATCGTCAACGACAGGGCGACAGGGAGCCTCTTCGCCCTTGAGCCACGCGTTGCCGCCTGACTCCATGGCGCGACGCACACGCTCGGGATCGCTTGTCACGCAATAGGCGTCGTTGTCCCAAAAGTCATCACCCAGACGGTAGACCTTCAAATAGGTATCGTCGGTCTCTTGCTCCAGGTAGTCGGCCAGGCGCATAAGGGCATCGTTATCAGTTGCGCGCGAGGCAACCGCCTCGCCATCGACAAACATCACCTGGCCGTTGCAAAACGCACCGGTCGAGAAGCACTCGGAGCGATTGCGGAACATCCAGCTCATCGCGGACGGCTGGCGACCCGAAACCGGGCCAAAATGCAGGCCCGCCGCCTGCATGGCATGAATGCCCTCGATGGCGCAGTCGCTGGCGCCATCGTGTCCAGCAGGAATCAGCGTATCGTCCATATCGGTCAGCACAAGTTTGATCATAAGGTCCCCTCGGTCATTCTTTATCCCGTCTATTGTAACGACCTGCCAATAAGGGACAGGTTTATCTTGGCAGGTTTTATCTGGGAAAATGCAGCGCCCCTGTTGCCACCTGCCAAAATAAACCTGTCCCATATTGGCAGGTGCGCTAGTATAGGGAACAACAGATTCGATGCGGGAGTGCCGGCGGTGCAAACCACAAGGCTGAGAGGGCATAGGGCCCAATCCTTTGAACCTGTCAGTTAATGCTGGCGTAGGGAGCATGCCGCCTTTACAGGGGCGCTGTCTATGCACAGCGCCCCTTTTCTATGCCAAGGAGGCATGTGCAGTGATTGATTCGGAACAGCTTAAGCAACATATGGTCAAGGCCGTAGAGGAGATTCGAGCCACCAATCCGATGGCCGGCTCCATCACCAACACGGTGACGATCGACTTTGTCGCCAACGCGCAGCTCGCCGTGGGCGGTTCGGCCGCCATGGTCTATCTGCCCGACGAGGGCGAGGCGCTCGTTGCCGGCGGCGCCGCCATCTATCTCAACATGGGCACGCTCTTCCCCATCTACGAGCAGACGATTCCCCGCGCGGCCAAGGCGGCACACGACGCCGGCAAGCCCTGGGTGCTCGATCCGGTGGGTCTGGGCATCGGTAGCCTGCGCACCCAGCTGGTAAACGAGCTCAAGCAGTACAAGCCCGCCATCGTACGCGGCAACGCCTCCGAGATCATCGCACTCTCCGGCCTGTGGGGTCTTGAGGGCGAGTCGGCCGATCTGAGCCGCGTACGTGGTGTCGATACCACCGACACGGTCGACGCCGCCCGCGATGCCGCCGTGGCGCTCGCTCGCTACACCGGCGGCGCCGTTGTGGTCTCGGGCGAAGTCGACCTGATTACCGACGGCACGACCGTGGCCAAATCCCACGGCGGCAGCCCGCTCATGTCCAAGATTACCGGCTGCGGTTGCTCGCAGGGCGGCGTGCTGGCCGTGTACGCCTGCGCTGCCGATCCGTTTACGGCAGCCGTCTGCGGTACCGCCGTCTACAACGTCGCCGGCACGCGTGCCGCCGCCGTCGCCGATGCCCCGGCAAGCTTTAAGGTCGCCTTTATCGACGAGCTCTACCGCGCAACCGCCCAAGACATCGCCGATAACCAACTCGAGCTCGAGGAGGCATAAGCCATGTCCGAGCCCGCAACCAATGCCGGCATGAACACGCTCGTCGCTGTGGCCATCGCCCCGTGCGGCACCGGCGATGAACTGTCCGCCGAGGTCGCCGAGGTCGTGCGCGTCATTCGCGAGAGCGGCCTTCCCAACCGCACCACCTCGATGTTCACCGAGATCGAGGGCGACTGGGACGAGGTCATGCAGGTCGTGCGCGACGCGACCTTTGTGTTAGCGAACAAGGGCATCCGAACCGAAGTCGTGCTCAAAGCCGATATTCGACCTGGATTTACCGACACCATGACCGGCAAACTCGAGCGCATGGAAGCGCAGATCAAAAAGCAGGAGGAAGCACGATGAGCATCCGCGACAACCTTGATATCTCGGCCTATCTGGTGCTCGGCCCCGAAAACACCCTCGGACGCCCCGTGGGCGATGTGGTGGCCCAGGCGCTCGACGCCGGCTTTACCTGCATTCAGGTGCGCTCCAAGGTGGCAAGCGCCCGCGAGATCATTGCGCTGACCGGCGACGCCGCGCAGGCAATCGCACAGGCCGGCAAGACCGGTCAGGTCGCCTTGCTGATCGATGACCGCCTTGACTGCGTACTCGCCGCACGCGAGCAGGGCATTGCGGTCGACGGCGTGCACGTGGGCCAGAGCGATATTCCCGTCGAGGTCTGTCGCAAGCTGCTGGGCCCCGACGCCATCGTGGGCCTTTCGGCCCGTTGCGAGGAAATGCTCGAGTACGTCAAGACCGCCGACATGAGTCTGGTCGACTACCTGGGCATCGGCCCGCTCCACGAGACCGAGACCAAGCGCGACTGCGGACGCGCAGCCGATGGCTCCATCATCACCAAGAGCTTTGAGGACCTGGCCGCACTCCACGCGGCAAGCCCCGTGCCCATCGTGGTGGGCGGCGGCGTTAAGACGGCCGACTTGCCGCAGCTTAAGGCAACCGGCGTCGACGGCTTCTTTGTGGTGAGCGCCGTCTGCAGCGCCGACGATCCCTACGCCGCGGCCAAGGAGCTTGTCGACACCTGGCAGCAGGCATAGGCATAGGCCGAACAGCTGATTCGCAGCCTCATATCTTCAGCAATGGAAAGCGCATCCCAGTTTGGGCCTCCATTCCGGGATGCGCTTTCCGTATGCGACCCTTACCCCGCCAGATACGCTTCCAACGCCGGCAAAGTCGCCTCTGCATCGTGGCGGCCGACCTGGTAGATGCGCTCGAGCTCATCCGGTTCGCGGCACAGCGACGGCACCTTCACCGATTCGCTCGGCCGCACCACAAAGATTTCCCCGGCAGCCTCTCGACGTGCCAGGTCATCGAGCGTGGCATTGTAGACCTCATGCCGATGCTCAAGCGCTGCAACAAACTCCGGATAGTGACGGAACACGCGCCGCAGCATGGGCATCACGCTGTTGGGCTGCTTCACAAAGCCCGCCGGCTGCGTGAGTACCACGATATTGCGGTCATACCCCTGCGCAAACAGCCATGCGCTGGGAATAGAATCAGCCACGCCACCATCCAGATACTTATGCCCGTCAATAGCAACGGGACGCGTCGCCACAGGAATCGCCGACGATGCCCGGATCCACTCGATATCCCGCTCGTCGCCATAGGGCAGGTCGTGGTAGACGGCCTTGCCCGTCTCGATATCGGTGCACACGCACGTAAACCGCATGGGGCAGGCGCGATACGCCTCCAGGTCGATGGGATCGCGCTCGATGGGCACCTCGTGATAGGCAAAATCGGCATTGAACATATCGCCGGTTCGCAGCCAGCTGGTCACGCTCGCATAGCGTTTGTCGGCGCAATAGGCCTTGTTATAGCGAATGGCGCGGCCGATCTGGCGCGATTTAAAGTTGTAGCCAAATGCCGCGCCCGCCGAGACGCCCACCATATGGTCGCAGGTCAAACCGTGCTCCATCCAAACGTCGAGCACGCCCGCCGTATACATACCGCGGTAGCCGCCTCCCTCGAGCGCCAGCCCCACCGTGCGCGTCATATTTGACTGTGCCATGCGACCATCTCCGTTCCTGCGTTTTAAAACGGAACAAGTATACCCATCAACAAATATCGTCTCAGTCGCATTTTCATCGAACATCGTCGCGTTACCGTTTGGCGAATAATGGCCGCCCGCAACATGGGCACCCCTACATAATTCCATACACTTGTTTATACTACTCAGTAGTTATCAGCCGAGAGCACGAACCGACAAATAAACCCAACGACGCAGCAAGGCGGGGGCTTGGAAACACGCAAGGCGTTGAGCAGCAACGCATGTGCACAACGAGCTCGCCCGACGCAATCCGCCCCGACCTCAGAAAGCCGCTTACAGTATGGATAACGCCAGCAATAATACCGAAACGCTCGAAAAGACCATCCGTGACCTTCTGGAGCGTCAGGACGATCTGATCAGGACCGCCTTTACCGACGAGCTCACCGGACTTGGCAACCGCGGCGGCTTTACCCGTTCCTTAGAGGAACTCTGGGAGCAGGAACTGCCCGTGACCATGGCGTTTATCGACATCGATAACCTTAAGCACTGCAACGACATCTTTGGACATGACGAGGGCAACCGCTATATCTTGCAGGTGAGCCTCTATCTCAAACTGTATATGAAGGTGGACGAGGCGGCATTTCGTCTGGGGGGCGACGAGTTCGCCATCCTATCTACGATTGCGACCGAGGACGACCTTGCCGAACGTCTGGAACACTGCCGAACGGTACTGCTCGAAAACAACGCTTCCAAGATGCCTCACTCGTTTAGCTACGGAGTGGCACACGCCGACCCCGCCCTGGGCGAAGCCCCCAATCGCTTGACGAACGATGCCGATCATCGCATGTACGACTACAAGCTACGTCATGCCGTGCACCTTGATCGACGCAATATCGCACAAGCCCACACCGACGACTTCGAAATAAGCGATCGCATTTTCGACGCCCTTTCGATGCTCAACGAAGGCCGATATTTCTTTATCGAGAACTTGGACAAACATCGAACCCTTTGGTCACAAGGCGCCTTGCGCGATCTTGGTCTTCCTTCGGAGCATATAGACAACTGCCACGATTACTGGAAAACGCGTGTCCATCCCGATGACCTTGAGGCCTATACCAACGACATCGACCAAATCTATGACGGCTCCAAACATCGCCACGTCATGCAGTACCGCGTGCGCAACGCCGCCGGCGACTACATCCTCGGCCGTGCTCGCGGGTTTCGTATCGACGGCGACGGAAATGTCCCCTCGCTCTATGTCGGCGAGCTCGTCAACCACTCGCTTGCCGAGACCGTCGACGCCGCCACGGGCCTCGGAACGCAGCGCACGCTGATCAACGCTATCGATGCCTGCCGTCGCGACCGTTGCAAGACGGGGCTTATAGCAGTGCGCGTTCGCGGCACGGCAAAGTTCAACGAGCTCTACGGGGCCGAGGCCGTCGACAACATGCTCGCCGAATACGCAGGCCGCATGCTGTCGATTACTCGCGGCAGGAGTCGCGTCTTCCGCTCACGCAACGCCCAGTTCGTCGTGCTTAGCAACAATTTGGATCACGAAGCATTCGAGCAACTGATCCAACATCTCAAAGAGGCCGTTTTCGCTCCCGTTCGAATCGCGGACGACACCATTACCCCCGTCTGTCTTGTCGTTCCGGCCTTTTACGAGCACCTGACCAATCAAACGGCCGCCGTTTTAGGCGAACTCGACCGTCGCATTCGCACGGCCGGCGGGCTTGTTCCCAACGACAGCCTCCCCATACCCGAGGTGGAGCGCAAAAGCGCCATCGCCGAACGCATCGATCCGCTCACGGGTCTCTATCGACCCAGCGTGTTTATGCGCCGCGCCAACGAATTTCTCGAGACAAGGCGCAACGGCGCTTGGTGTATCGCCACCGTCGATATGGGACACATGCGACTGTTCAACGAATGGCACGGACAGGCCGAGGGCGACCGCATGCTCGCCGATGTGGGCACGGTCCTCAAGGACATCGAGAATGCCAACATGGGCGTCGCAGGGTACTGGGGCCAAGACGACTTTTGCATACTCATCCCCTTTGAACACGACACCGTCCATCAGATCTATAGCCGCGTTCGCCAGGCCGTGGCCAAGTATGATGACGGCGTGGGATTCTGGCCGTCCATGGGCGTCTACCCCATCGACTCCAACGAGAAAATCACCATCGATGCGCAGGCCAAGGCCATGTTTACCAATCGGCGCGCAAAAAACGACTTTAAGGAGCGCATTGCCATTTTCCGCCCCGAGGAGTACGAGCGCGAAATCTCGTTCCACCGCACGCTGACCGAATTCCAGTACGCGCTCTCCAACGGCCGTATTACCTACTACCTGCAGCCCCAGGTCGACATGGAAACCGGCGAGATCATTGGCGCCGAAGCGCTCACGCGCTGGATCGACAAGGATGGCTCCCTCATTTCGCCCGCCACCTTTATCCCCGCTCTCGAGGAAAGCGGTTTTGTGGTGACGCTCGACAAATACGTTTGGCAGGGCGTTGCCTTGTGGCTGCGCGAGCGCATCAATCGGGGGCTTCGTGTGGTTCCGATCTCGCTTAATGTGTCGCGCGTGGATATCCTTGCCTGCGACGTTGCCGAGCATATGGGAGCGCTCGCCGCCCAATACAACCTGCCGCCCGAGCTCATGCGCATCGAGATCACCGAGACAGCTTATACGGGAGAGTCCGAGGCCGTGGATAAACTAACGGCCGACCTGCACACCCGCGGCTTCTCGACCTATATGGACGATTTTGGCACCGGCCAGTCCACGCTCGCGATGCTCAAGAACGTCAACGTCGACGTCATCAAGCTCGATCGCACGTTTGTGCCCGATAACGGCGATGAGGGCCGCAGCGTGCAAATCATCTCATCAATGCTCGAGATGGCGCAGTCACTCCATCTGCCCGTTGTGATCGAAGGCGTCGAGACGGACAAGCAGGCAAACATGCTGCGCCACATGGGCGCCCGCTACGCTCAGGGATTCCTCTACTACCGCCCCATGCAGGCGGAGGATTTTGAGGCATTGCTCGATGGTGGCGACAACAACTAATACGCTCGCACGCAAACGCCACCGTCGAGGGGAGCGTTTGTTCCCATGAGCTAACTAATACTCCAATCTAAACCGAATTGGGAGTAAGATACAAACCATTGTTCCATCCAAGGAGGCAATCCATCATGAACGAGTCGTATCGCCTGGGCGAGCAATCAATCATCGCTCATCTTCAGCGACTTGCGAACGGGGCCTCAACCACCGAGCTCGATGTTGCCGCGCTGCCCCCGGAGCTGCGTGCCATCGGTGAGCAACTGCAGAAAACGCTCGCCATCCTGCAACAAGAACGCGAGCTGCTTGAGCACGGCGCCTATATCGACTCGCTCACCAATCTTGGCAACCGTGGCGGACTCGACCGCCATGTCGATCAGCTCTGGCGCAAAGGCACCCCCTTCACCTGCGCCTATATCGATATCGACCGCCTTAAGCATTGCAACGATAAGTTTGGCCACGCCGAGGGCAATCGCTACATTCTGAGCATCTGCCGCGCACTCACCGAGACAATGGAGCACGATGAGTTGCTGTTCCGTATCGGTGGAGACGAATTTGTACTTATATCCCCCACGACAGACGAAGCCGAGCTCGAGCAGCGCCTGGAGCGGACGCGTGCCAATCTTATCGAGGCAACATCGGACGGCAAGGCGCCCATGATCGCCAGCTTTAGCTTTGGCTGCTCGCGCGTCGACCCACTTGCAGGCGATACGCGTCGCCAGATGACAAAGGACGCCGACCGCAAAATGTATCGCTACAAGCTCATGTACCGTGTGCAACAACCGGAAGAAGGCGATGCGCTGCAACGCCCGATCACCGAACAACCCCCCCCTGCAACGACCGAGTGTTCCAAGCGATCTCCATGAGCTCCGAGACACGCTATCCGTTCATCATTAACCTCGACACCGGCGAATCGCAATGGTCGGTTAATGCCGTGCGCGATTTTGACCTACCCTCCCAGCATCCCTACAACTCGCTCGATATATGGCTTGCCCGTGTTCACCCCGAAGACCGCGACAACGTACGTGCCGAGCTCGATATGGTGGTAAACGGCACGTGGCACTTCCACTGCATGCAGTATCGCGTCATGAATACCGCCGGAAAATACGCGCTTTGCGACTGCACGGGTTACCGCCTGGACGGCACCGATACCGAGCCCAACATGTATGTGGGCATTGTCACCAACCGAAGCTTGGCAGATACGACCGATTCCGTGACCGGTCTGGGCGATATCCACGCCCTGGTCAACGCCATTGGCGAGATGCGTCGCGTGGCACGAAACGCGGGCTTGATCGCCATTAAAATCGACGAAATCGCACAGGTCAATGCCCGCTTTGGCTTTGATGCAGGCGACCGCGTTTTGGCAGAAAGCGCCGCCTGCCTCATGGATTGCTCGCGCGGCAAGGGTCGTCTGTTCCGCTCGACCGGACCGATGTTCGTGGCGCTCTTTGACGAGCTTGATCCCGAAGAGACCGACGCGGTTGCAGACGAAATCGAACGGTTCTTGGGATCGCCCGTGCTCCTTGGCTCATTTGAATATCAGCCGCCCCTTCGCGTGGCGACGCTTCATCTGGACGCCGTCGACCGACAGCCCGTTTCCATTTTGAACGAACTCAATGCGCTGATTAAAGAGGCGCCGCAGGTACCGGGCACCAAGCTGGACTAGCGACGTAGGGCGCGATGTGAAACACAAGCCGTTTCGCATCGCGCCCCGCGCCATCTGCCCTCTCGTGCGATAATCCTCCGCAGAAGTCACCGACAGCAGAGGGAGTTTGTGATGAAGGTTCTTTTGGTCAATGGCAGCCCCAAGGCAAACGGCAACACCGCCCGCGCACTCGCCGAGGTCGCCGAGCAACTTAGGGCCGAGGGCATCGATACCGAGACGTTTCAACTGGACGCCAAGCCCATTCGCGATTGCATCGGTTGCGGCCAGTGCGGCAAGCTTGGCGGTCGCTGTACCTTTGACGACGACGTGGTCAACGAGCTGATCGCTGCCGCCGAACAGGCCGACGGCTTTGTCTTTGGCTCGCCCGTCTACTACGCACATCCCAGCGGACGCATCCTCTCGGCACTCGACCGCGCATTCTATGCAGGCAGCAAGGCCTTTGCGCACAAGCCGGGCGCCGCTGTCGCCGTTGCCCGTCGCGGTGGCACGTCGACCACCTTCGATGTGCTCAACAAGTACTTCACCATCAACCAGATGCCCGTGGTGGCATCCACCTACTGGAACAACGTCTTTGGCGCCATGCCGGGCGAGGCCGCCCAGGACGCCGAAGGCCTTGCCACCATGCGAAACATCGGCAAAAACATGGCCTGGCTGCTGCGTTGCATCGAGGCGGGAAAGTCCGCCGGCATCGAAGCGCCCCAGGCCGATCGCGCTAGGACCAACTTCATCAGGTAGAACGGCGGAACCAAACAATGAACGTGCAGATCTTCGGTACCAAAAAGTCCTTCGATACCAAGAAGGCGCAGCGCTATTTTAAGGAGCGCCGCATTAAGGTGCAGTTTATCGACCTTAAAGAAAAGGAGATGAGCAAGGGCGAGCTCACGAGCGTGATGCAGGCGGTCGGCGGTATCGACAAGTTGCTCAACCCCAAGGCTAAGGACGAGGAGACGCTCGCGCTCATCCAGCACCTCACCCCTAGCCAGCGCTTCGACAAGCTGCTCGAAAACCAGCAGGTCTTGGCCGAACCCATCGTGCGCAACGGCAAAAAGGCCACCGTCGGTTATTGCCCCGATGTATGGGGAGCCTGGGAGTAGCCTGTGTTATTTGCCGGCGCGTGGGTATAAGAGCAGGCGTTTGGCATATGATTCAACTGTAAGCCATGTCTAACAAAGGAGGGCACATGCCCAACAAACCCGTGAAGATCATCATGCTTACCGGATACCTCGGTGCCGGCAAGACCACGCTGCTCAACCACATCCTCGCCAACGACGGCGGCATCCGCGCCGCCGTGATCGTCAACGATATCGGCGAGATCAACGTCGACGCCAGCCTCATCGCCGACGGCGGCCTTTCCGAGACCGACGACCTTATCCCGCTCACCAACGGCTGCATCTGCTGCACGCTTTCGGACGACCTGGCCAACCAGCTGCAGGGCATCGCCGATTCGGGCAAGTTCGACTACATCATCATCGAGGCCTCGGGTATTTGCGAGCCTATCCCCATCGCCTACACCATCTCGAGCTTCTGCGACGAGGCCAAGGTGGGCGGCGAGCCCAAGCTCGCGCTCGACAACATCGTGGCCGTGGTCGACTGCGCCCGCATGTACGACGAGTTCAACGGCGGTCGCGACCTGCTGGCCGAGGACATTGACGAGGATGACATCGAGAGCCTGCTCATCCAGCAGATCGAATTTTGCTCCACGCTGATCCTCAACAAGACCGATACCGTCACGCCTGAGCAGATTGCCGAGCTCAAGGCCATTGTGCGCAGCCTACAGAAGGACGCCGTGATTGTCGAAGCCCAAAACGGCGAGGTCCCCATGGAGGAGCTGCTCGACACCGACCGCTTCGACTTTATGCGCGCCTACAACTCCGCCGCTTGGATCGAGGCCATGGAGCATCCCGAGGAGCACGACGACCCCGAGGTGCTCGAGTACGACATCGAGACCTTTGTGTACTCGCGCCGCAAGCCGTTTGACCTGCAGAAGTTCACCGATTTTGTTGAGCAGGAGTGGCCCGACGAGGTCATCCGCGTCAAGGGCCCGCTGTGGCAGACCGGCAATCCGGACATGTGCTACATGTTTGAGCAGGCCGGCCACCAGATGCGCCTGATGGAGAACGGTCTGTTTGTCGATTCTGCGCCCGAGGGCGAGAAGCAGAAGATTATCGACGAGAACCCCGAGATCATGCAGATTTGGGACGACGAGACGGGCGACCGCATGACGAGCCTGTGCATCATCGGCCGTCACATGGACAAGGATGCGCTCATCGCCTCCCTCGATGCCTGCCTGACCGACTGGCACCGCGCCTAGGTTATCGAAGCGGGCATTTTCCGCCCACGTAACCGCCAAACCACCACGAAGGTGCCTGTCCCCTTCGTGGTGGTTTTTCGTTCTATGCCAAGGAGATTCATGTTCAATATCGTGCTGTATGCACCCGAGATTCCGGCCAATACGGGTAATATCGGCCGCACCTGCGTGGTCACCGGTGCCCATTTGCACCTGGTAGAGCCGCTGGGCTTTTCGCTCGACGACAAGACGGTGCGTCGCGCCGGCCTGGGCTACTGGCAAAACTTGGACGTGACCACCTATGCCGGCTGGGAGGATTTCCTTGCGCGCAACGACCTCTCCCCCGCCGACGAGCGCCTGCACCTGCTGACCAAAAAGGCGCGCCGCACCTATGCGCAAAGCACCTACCGCGACGGTGACTATCTGGTCTTTGGCAGCGAGAGCTCGGGGATTCCCGAGCCGCTGCTTGCCGCGGCGCCCGCATGCTGCGAGCGCATTCCCATGCTGCGCGACTGTGATTCGCTCGATAACGCCGAAGTCTGGGAGGCCCACGAGGAGGCGCTCGGGCATACCAAGGACAGCCACGAAGCCATCCTTCGGCAGGATATCTGCGGCAACTTTATCGACCCGGCCGACTACCGCATTAGTGCACTCAACCTCTCCAACAGCGCCGCCATCGTCCTCTACGAAGCCCTGCGCCAGACAGGCTTTCCTGGCATGTGACAAAGGGACTGTCCCTTTGTCACATTGATGCACCAAATAACGAGCCGTCGCTTTTAACCAGAATTAACTAGAATAAAATGGAGTTAAACGGCGATGTGAAAGGAGAGCCTTGTGGAATATCTCGAGAACCCGTTTACCCCCAGTTTTGGTGAGGTTCCTGCCCATCTCGCCGGCAGACAACAGATTATTCGGGATTTGGACCGTGCCTTCTTGAGCCAGCGTAGACGCCCGGAATTGACCTCGATCTTCTCAGGTGCGCGTGGAACCGGTAAAACCGCTCTCATGTCGTCGCTCGCGACAAGGGCAGAATCCCACGGCTGGATAGCCGTAAAGACGACCGCGCTCTCGGGAATGCTTGAGGAAATCGAGTTCGGGGCGAAACGTGCTGCAGGCCATCTCATCGACCCGTCTAACAACTTCGAAGTCACCGGTCTCGGAATTGCACCATTCGGCAGTATCGAGGTCAATCGCGTTCACGATGCCTCGACTTGGCGTTATCGCATGAGCGACATCATCGACCAGCTCAACGAAACGGGCACCGGTCTGCTCGTCACGGTTGATGAGGTCGACCCGACGCTCGACGAGATGATCCAGCTCGCAGCCACGTATCAGCACTTTGTGACCGATGGGAAACGCGTCGCCCTACTCATGGCGGGACTTCCTAACAACGTCTCGACGTTGCTGAACCACAAGACGGTCTCGTTCCTTCGTCGCGCCCAGCAATATCATCTGGGGCGTATCGCCGATTACGATGTACGCGAGGCCTTGATCCGAACGATCCAGGAAAACGACCGTTTGGCGGATGCCGAGGGAATCGATAAGGCCGTTCGCTCGATTTCGGGCTTTCCCTTCCTTTTGCAGCTTGTGGGTTACCGCGCCTGGGATCTCACGAGCAACTCGAGAGAAATATCGTCTCGCGACTTTGACCAGGGAATCAAAATCGCACGCGACGAAATGGACGACCGGATCCTCGCGGCGACCTATCGGGAACTCACTGCAGAGGACAAGCGATTCCTCATCGCCATGCTCGATGACGAGGAAGAGTCCACCACCGCCGACCTTGTCGGGCGCCTTAAGCGTTCGCCGCAACAGGTCTCCCGCTACCGACGCCGCATGATAGACGCAGGCATTATTGGGGAACGCGGGCGCGGTATCGTCGCTTTTGAATTACCGTTCTTCCGCGACTATCTCGCCGCTCAATGCGTGAAATAGGCATCAATGTGACAAAGGGACAGTCCCTTTGTCACATTCGGTTAGAGGTAGCGGCCGGTGATGCTTGCGGAGCAGGCAGCGATGTCGCCCGGCGTGCCGACACAGACGATTTGTCCGCCTGCGTCGCCGCCGCCCGGGCCCATGTCGATCACGTAATCGGCGTTACGGATAAGGTCGAGGTCGTGCTCGATCACGATAACCGTGGCGCCCTTGGCAACAAGGCCATCAAACACACTCAGCAACACCTGAACATCGAGCGGATGCAGGCCAATCGTGGGCTCGTCGAATACGAATACGGCATCGTCCTGCACGCGGCCCATCTCGCTCGCAAGCTTAAGGCGCTGCGCCTCGCCGCCCGAAAGCGCCGGCGTGGGCTCACCAAGCGTGAGATAACCCAAGCCCAGGTCGTGCAAGGTCTGTAAACGCACCTGAACCTTCTTGAGTCCGACGGTCGCGTCGAGGGCCTCATCCACGCTCATATCCATGAGCTGCGGCAACGTAAGCAGGCTGCCGTCCTTGCCCTCGCGATGAATATGCGAGGCCGCGTCTGCATAACGCGAGCCGTGGCATGCAGGGCAGACGATCTCGACATCGGGCAAAAACTGCACGTCGAGCGATATCGAGCCCGTGCCATCGCACGTAGGGCAGCGCAAAGCGCCAGTGTTGTAGCTAAAGGCACCCGCTTTATATCCTGCCGCCTTGGCCTCGGGCGTACGGGCGAAGGCGCGGCGCAGCTCATCATGGATGTCGGCATAGGTCGCTACCGTCGAGCGTACGTTGGCGCCGATGGGCGTGGCGTCAATCAGGTTGGCGCGCGCGATGCCCTCGGCATCGACCCAACGCACGTGCCTTGGCAGGCGCTCACCGGCTGCCTGTGCCTTGAGCGCCGGGATGAGCGTCTCGAGCACCAACGTCGTCTTGCCCGAACCCGAAACGCCCGTCACCGCGACAAGGCGGCCGCGCGGGATATCGACTTCGAGCGGTTTGACGGTATGGATGGCATCGGTCGCCATGTGGATATGGCCTAGGTCGAACATTTCGTCGTCAGCCACCTGCGGGCGCAGACGCTTGGGGTCCGAGCGCAAGAACGGCGCGATGCGGCTGCCCTGCGATTGCTCGACCTCACATACCGTACCGGCGGCGATTACATGGCCGCCGCCTGCTCCCGCAACGGGGCCCATCTCGACCAGATAGTCGGCTTCTGCCAGCACGCGCGTGTCGTGGTCGACAACAACCACGGTATTGCCGTCGACCACCAGATCGCGCATCACGCCCACCAAGCCGTCGACATTGGCAGGATGCAAGCCGATCGAAGGCTCGTCCAGCACATACAGCACGCCCGTCGATCGGTTACGCACCACGCGGGCGAGCTGCACGCGCTGACGCTCGCCCGTGGAGAGCGTGGCACCGGCGCGGTCGAGTGAAAGGTAATCGAGGCCCAGATCGACCAGTCGACGGGCCGTGCTCAAAAACGAATCGCAGATATCCGTCGCCATGGGCTGCATCTCGGCCGGCAAGGATGCGGGCACCCCGCGCACCCACTCAATCGCCTCACCCAGCGTCATAGCCGCGGCCTGCGCCAGATTGATACCGCGCACCTGGGGATGGCGTGCGGCCTCGGAGAGACGCGTGCCGCCACAGTCACGGCATGGCCCCTCGCGCAAAAAGCGCGCCACGCGCTTGAGGCCCTTGTCGTCCTTAACCTTGGCGAGCGCATTCTCGACGGTATAGACAGCGTTGTAATAGGTAAAATCGAGCGGCGTGGCGCCCTCGCCGTTTTTGGGAACGTAGAGAATGTGCTTTTTAACCGCCGGACCGTGGAACACGATGTCGCGCTCTTGAGGCGTGAGCTGGTTAAACGGCACGTCGGTGCGCACGCCCATCTCGCCGGCTACCTGCTTCATCAGATCCCACATGAGCGTACCCCAGGGAAGCACCGCGCCTTCGTTGA
Source organism: Collinsella sp. TF11-5AC (assembly GCF_003436775.1). Lineage (NCBI taxonomy): Bacteria > Bacillati > Actinomycetota > Coriobacteriia > Coriobacteriales > Coriobacteriaceae > Collinsella > Collinsella sp. TF11-5AC. Next base: position 33,625 of record NZ_QSQO01000014.1, on the reverse strand, counting down.
TGGTCTTTGACTCGTCGGGCACCAGGCTCGCTTCGTCCACCTCGCGCATGACACCAGTGCCGCCGCAGGTAGGGCACGCACCGCCGCTGTTAAAGGCAAGGTCCTCGGCACTCGGCGCGTAGAACTCGCGGCCGCATGCGGGGCACGTGAGCGACAGGCCCGCAGCCACGTTAAGGCTCGGCTCCACACGCGCCCCGCAATGTGGGCACACGTGATGGGCACAGCGGCTAAAGAGCAAACGCAGACTGTTGTTGAGCTCGGTCATGGTACCAAAGGTCGAGCGCACGCCTGGCACACTGGGACGCTGATGCAACGCGAGTGCCGCCGGTACGTGCAATACCTCGTCCACCTGGGCGTGCTCGGCCTGCGTCAGGCGACGTCGAGTATAGGTGCTGAGCGCCTCCAGGTAACGGCGCGAGCCCTCGGCATAAAGAACTCCCAGCGCCAGCGAGCTCTTGCCCGAGCCCGACACGCCGGCAATGCCCACGAGCCTCCCCAGCGGAATATCGATATCGATGTCCTTGAGATTGTGGACACGTGCACCGCGCACCTCGATAGCCTGCGGGCTCATCTTCTGTTCCGTCACCTTTATCACCCTACTCATGCCATAAAACGCGGTCGCGGATATACTCGCCCAGCATGGGCACGGTAAACCGCACAAGGCCGTATCCGGCGGCCTCGATGACGCGCTCGCGAATCAGGCTTGCGCGATATTTACTCGCCCAGCTCTGGGTACGGTCGCAGCGCTCAATGATATCCGCCGTGCGCGTCGGCTTGTCCTCGTCAACCGCCATAGCCTCGATAAAGAGGCGCTGAGGGCTGCGCAGACCGTAATACAGAGGTGCGTCAACCGCTTCGTAGAACTCGGAGACGGCATCCGCATGGCCATTCTCGACATCGCGCCTTTCGATGACTTGCGAGCCACGCCGGACAGCAGACCGCCACATGTAATAGCCCACCAGCTGAACCATATAGGGATGCCCCATGCTCTTGCGCGCCGCAAGGTCCGCCGTCTCCGCGTCAACGTAAAGACCAGCGTCTTTGACCGTCTGGATATACGAATCGCGCACTTTGGGCAAAGATATTGCCCCCAACGTACGCTGCTGGGCACGCCGCAAAAACGTCACGCTCGGCTCTTCGAGCAGATCGTCAACCATACTGGGCAAGCCGGCGAACGCCAGCGCAAGACCGCGCTGGTCGCTATCGGGCAAGCCCGTGGCATCCTGGTCTCCGAGCACCTGCTGATAGAGGACGGCAAGAGCCGCCAGTTCCTCGATAGACACCGATTGTGCCTCGTCAATCGCAAACAAGACGCCCTTGCCCGGACCGAGCTTCTTGAGACGCTCGTTGACCAGCCCTCGCAATGTCTCGCCTTTTGCCCGCGCCGCCTCGACCGACATCCGGCCAAACGACGGCCCAAACTCCATTGACGTCACAACGGGTTTATTCGAGCGAAGCGCGTCGGCCAAGCGGTCGCACAAACCAAGCGAAGCGGAATCGGAGACAACCGCCCATCCGCGCTCGCTGGCTAGACGTTGCAGCTCCCGCAGGAGAACCGTTTTGCCACAGCCGCGGTTTCCCGTAATGAGCATGAGCCTGCCCGGCGCTCCGGCGCCGTTGTCGAGCCCTTCCTCAAAATCTTCGATGACCGACTCGCGACCGATGAGTATCGGAGGCCGCTTACCAGCCGTTGGCTTAAAGGGATTTGGATTCATGTCGGCCTCCTCGAATTGGCAAAGGCTGGTAATAGTTATACCAACTTATACCGAGTTACACCAACTGAATGTGACAAAGGGACTGTCCCTTTGTCACATGTGGCCGAAAAACTCGGCGTCGGCGGGGCGATAGGGGCGGAAGGTGGCGGGATCGATCTTTACGTGTGCCGCGGCGGGCACGTCGTACCATTTGACCGTATAGCCGGCGCCGTGGGCGCAAAAGACCGAATCGGGCGTGTTGGGCAGATCGGCCTCGGGCTCATAGGCGGCCGCCTCGATGACGCGCTCGGCATCATGGCAAGCCGCATAACCGGCGAACTCAAGGTACAAATGCCCGCGGCCGCTCGTGTAGGCAGCCACCTCCAGCGCATAATCCTGTACCTCGGATGCTGGCACGCGACCCACAAGCTTCGCCCGGTCGCCCGCCATCGCCGGCGGCTTGTACTCGGCGCCCATGCGCGTGACATCCGAAAGCGCCCGGCCCACGCACTCCCCCGGCACCTCGAGCTCAAAGCGATACCACGGCTCCAACAACACCGCCGCGCCGGCCTCGCGCGCCTGCATCAAACCCTGGCGAATCGCGCGGTACGTGGCCTGACGAAAATCACCGCCCTCGGTGTGTTTGGCATGTGCACGGCCACCCGTAAGCGTGATGCGCACATCGGTGATGGGCGAGCCGGTCAACACGCCCAGGTGATCGCGCTCCATGGCGTTGGTGAGCGCCAGGCGCTGCCAGTTCAGATCGAGCTCGTCAGTCGAGGTAGCGGTACCAAATTGCACGCCTGAGCCCGCCGGCAGCGGCTCAAGGCGCAGGTGCACCTCGGCGTAATGGCGCAGTGGCTCAAAGTGGCCCACACCCTCGACCGGCTGCGAGATCGTCTCCTTATAGAGAATGCCGCCGGACTCAAACTCAATCGTAAGGCCAAAGCGATCGGCCAACACCCGCTGCACGACCTCGAGCTGCACGGCTCCCATCAACTGCAAGTGAATCTGCTCAAGATGCGTATTCCAGCTTACGCCGAGCATGGGGTCTTCGTCCGCCAACTCGGTCAGCGCTTTAAACACCGCATGGACATCGTGTTCGCCCGGTAGCACCGTATAGGTGAGGACCGGCGCAATGACAGGTGCATCGCCCGCGGGCTCCGCGCCCAGGGCATCACCCGGGCGAACGTGTGCGAGGCCCGTCACGGCGCAGATGCCGCCAGCGGCAACTTCCTGGGCAAGCTCATACTTCTCGCCGTTATAGATGCGTACCTGATCGACCTTCTGCTCCCATGCCTCGGCACCGGAACGTCCGTCAATCATCTGTTTGGCATGCAGCGTGCCGCCGGTCACTTTAACCCAAGCCAAGCGCTCGCCACGATCCCCGCGGCTGACACGATAGACGCGCGCAGCAAACTCCGGGAGCCACGCCTGTTCACGCATCAGCGCGCATATGCCATCCAGCAGCTCGTCAACGCCTTGGTCCTTGAGCGCCGAGCCGGCAAAGCAGGGAAAGAGCTTGCGCTCGGCAACCATGCGCGACAGCGTCGCAACAGAAAGCTCGCCCGTCTCAAGAAACTCATCGAGCGCCGCCTCGTCCAACGCTGCAGCGTCCTCCTGAACGGCACCACCCGCCAGTAGTTCGCTGGCATCTAGGCAGCCCTCGGAAAGGCGCTGCCCAAGTTGTGCCAGTAAAACATCGCGGCCGGGATGCTCCAAATCAATTTTGTTGATAAAGACGAACGTCGGGATGTCATAGCGCGCAAGCAGGCGCCACAGGGTTTCGGTGTGTCCCTGCACGCCATCGTTGGCGCCCACAACCAAAATCGCGTAGTCGAGCGCGCGCAACGTGCGCTCCGCCTCGGCAGAAAAATCGACATGCCCCGGTGCATCCACGAGCATGACGTTGGCATCTCCGTGGTCGAGCACGGCCTGCGACGAGAAAATCGTGATGCCGCGCTCGCGTTCGATAGCGTTGGTATCCAGGTGCGAGTCGCCGTCGTCCACACGGCCGCGCTTGCGAATGCGACCTGCGTTGAACAGCATGGCCTCGGCCAGCGTAGTCTTGCCGGCATCGACATGCGCCAAGATTCCAACGACCGCTTGCTTCGACATGGCTCTCCTCTTATTGCAAGCCCGTCGCGCACGGCGACAGGCATTCTCGTTCCACACTGGATGATACAATTTACGAGCCGGCGGGCGAAGCGGGCCCTATCCCCCGACCGAGCTCATCGCCCTGCGTTGCCGCGCGGCGATTTTCGTAGGTTCGCGCCTTGCGAAAGCCGGCACCTCCCCTAACAGCGCAGCGACCAAAAATGGCCCCACCCGGGGCCATTTTCATGTACATGGATTGTTGATACGCGTCCCCGCTCTTATGCCTCGCGCAGCCAATCGAACGCGACGCGCGGCGTGCCGTCCGACACATACACGACGCCGGCGCGCTCGAACCCCGCCTTCATGCTCGCGCCCTGCATGGGCAGGTTGTCCGCGTGCGTATCGATACGCAGATGGTCGGCGCGCTCCTTGGCAAAGGCAAACATCGCAGCCGCGATACCGTGCACGGTGCCGTCGGACGCCACGCGGTGCAGTACGGCGTACGGAGTGTCGCTACGCCACTGGCCGTCCTCGATGACGTCGTAGCACTCGTCCGGGCCCGGCAAAAAGACAAACGTCGCCACCACGCGGCCGTCGACTTCGCACACGTAACTGCCACCAGCGGCAATATCGGCAGCCAACTGCTCGGCCGAAGGCGTGCCCTCGGGCCACTGCGTGGCGTTGCCATGCGCGCGCATAAAGGCGCGGGCGGCATCATAGATAGCCATGACGGCGGGAATGTCGGTATCGAGGGTTTTTCTGATCATCACGCGGCGACCTCACGTTTATTGGTATCACTTTGATTGAGCAATGATACCAGCGTTTGGAAAGGGCACGAAGCAGATGGGGAGCAAAAAGCGAGCCGCCTGGTCAAAGGCCAAAAGCGAGTTTTTGGGCGCTGCCACCGGCGGCGATATGAGCGACCTGTTTGCACGCGAGGACGAGCGCCGCGACGCCCTGGACGCCGAGCGCGATGAGGCTTGGCGCTACAAGTCGTGCGAGCGCAAAAACCGCTACGACACACGCGCCGAGGCCGAGGCCGTTATGGCCGACTGCGAAAACCGCGGACGGCGCGGCCTGGCCTGCTACAAATGCGAATACTGCGGCGGATGGCATCTGACGTCGCACCCTTGGAAATAGGCTCCGCATCGGCGCGACGCCGACGCAGCGGCACGGCACCGACACATCGCCGGCCATCGCGCGCAGGCTACGGACGCGGCGGCACCAAAACATCGTAGCGGACGGCCTTGCCCGCAAGCTGATAGCTCGGCTTAACGCCGGCAAGCAGCGGCCCCTTCACCGGCCGCTTGATAACGACCTTGCGCGGGCGCGGCACAAGCGCGGCCTCGACCAGCGTCTCCTCATCGGCGCACGGCTGCTCCAAATGGTGCAAGAGCTGGAACTTCTTTTTAACCGCCGCGCTCTTGGTGCGCTCAGGAAACATGGGGTCCAGATACACCACGTCGGGAGCCGCGAGCTCATCGCGCTCGACCAGCTCAGCCGTATGGCGAAGGCCGGCAATGCTGTCCTCGCCCGCATGTAAGTGCATGCGCGCCACGGCAACCGCAAGCGCCGGATCATCTGCCGCGCGATCCAAAGCATCCTGCAACAGCGCCGCGATCACGCAATCCTGCTCGTACAGATCGACGGTAAAACCCGCGGCGGCCAGCAGCAGCGAATCCTCGCCAAAGCCTGCCGTGGCGTCAATCGCCCATGGCTGCTCGATGCCTTTCGCGCGCGCGGCCTTAACCAGCAGCTCTTGCTGCAGGCGGCCCTGCCTGAGCCGCGGAAGCATGCGGACAAAATCGGCGCGCAGCTCCATCGCACCGTCGGTGAGCGTGAGGCCCTCGGGCTTCCCGATCAGCTCAAGCCCCGCGGCCCGAGCAACAGAAAAGGGATCGACGACGCCCATGGGCACTCCTTAGCAAGCAAAGCGGATACGTGAGCGCCGCATGTGTCGGCACCCAATCGTCCGCTATTGTCCCACATGCGACATGGCCCACAACATCCCAATGCAAAGCACCGCCATCAATCCCGTGCACACGGCAGCGATCACGGAATCGCTCATGCGCCTTCCCAACGACCGCGGCTCGCGCACTTGTCCTGCTCCGTACATCACGGCTCCTCCTTGAGACCAGCTCCTTGTTACGGCCCCATCATCGCAGCGCCGCACATGAGCTGCCATCGATTTGGCTTACGTCCAGCTTTCCTTTTTGAAAGGTTGGACCGTACAGGCAAGAGACGCTTTCAAACGCATGCATCGCCCCGTTGAACTACAATGTGCTTCACCATATGTGCAGCACATGGGGTGCGCCAGGTTGACGTACTCGTATCGAAAGGACCAGCCATGAGTTTCACTCGCAAGACTCTCAAAATCCTTGCCCTGATTTATTTTGTTCTGGGCATCGCCAGTCTCGTCATTGGAATCGCCGGCATCGCGACCGGCAAGTTCGAGTCCACCTACGGGCCGTACGCCATGCTCGCCACGGTCGTGCTTGTCGCCAAGGGCCTCATCGATCTCGCCGCAGGTGTTGCGGGCATCAAGGGCGCCAACAAGCCTTCGCAGGTAGACGGCGCGTTTAAGCTCGGTATCGTCGCCGCAATCGCCACGATTGCGCAGGCCGTGCTCACGCTTCCCGCGTTTGGCGGCGACGCCATCAACTATGGCGCCTTTGTCATCGTGGTGTACGACCTGTTCTTTGTTCAGCAGGCGCACACCGTTAAGGCCGAGAACAAGGACCGCCTGTAAGCGCTCGCTTCTCAAAACCTTTGTAGCCAAGCAACTAAAAAGGGCCGATCGCGCATCTCCGCGGTCGGCCCTTTACGTTTGCCCAGATAAAACCTGCCAAAATAAACCTGTCCCTTTTTGGTAGATTAGTGGCGGTACTCGGCGATGATGAAGTCGATGTCGGTCTGAAGAGTGTCCAGGTTTGCCAGGCGCTCTTTGTCGGCGGGGCGCGTACGGTAGTAGTACGGCGTCATCTGGAACACCGCCTCGATGTCAGCCTGGGTCTGGAGCGTAATGTTCGCAGACACCCGCTGCGTTCCCACCAACTCGAGCTCGGTCGTCTTCGGCAGCTTCTCGTCGTTAAGGTACGGCGTGTCGTAGAGCACCTCCTTGAGCCCAAGCAGATGACGGGCACCCGGCACCACGGTGTAGAGCGAGCCCTCGGGTGCCAGCACGCGGGCAAACTCGCGCTCGTTAAAGGGGGCAAAGAGCTCGGTCACCATATCGAAGGCGCCATCGGCCACAGGGATATCCTTCATGTTGGCCACGAAGTAGGTCGCATCGCCGCGCTTGGCGGCCAGGCGCACCATCTCTTTGCCCAGGTCGAAACCGTAAGCATCCACGCCCGGCACCGCACCCATGGCGCTGGTGTAGTAGCCCTCGCCGCAGCAAATATCGAGCAAGGTCATGGGGCCGTTCGTAGACGCGGCACGTTCAGACACCCGCTCGCGCACCAGCTCGACCATCGCATCGCGCAACGGCGCATAGTAACCGCGGTTAAGAAAGTCGCGACGGCTGCGCGCCTGCGACTTGGGATCGCCCATGGAGTCGCCGCTCTTGGACGAGCGCAGCAGATACAGATAGCCCTCGCGCGCACGGTCAAATCGGTGTCCGCCCGCACATGCAGCACCGCGCTCGTCGTCCACCAACGGCTCATGGCAAACGGGACACAACAACATGGCAACTCCTTAGCGCGAACAACACAACGCCCACCATTGTCGCACGCCTTCCCCACCTAGTCATTGGGGACGTTCTTAAATGACTAGTCGATTAGGAGTATCATCGTCTGCGCAAATAAGCACGAAAGAGCATACGAAAGAGCATATTAGAGATTGAGAGCGTATGGCTGATACCGCATCTAGGCACATTGACATGACCACCGGCTCGCTGTGGCGCAATATTCCCCTGTTCGCCTTTCCCGTCGCCGCCACGAGCATCCTTGAGCAGCTGTCGAACCTCATCGCCACGGTCATCATCGGTAACTTCTCGGGCGACCAGGGGACCCTCGCCATGGCGGCGGTCGGCTCCAATGTTCCGCTTACCAGTCTTATGATCAACCTGTTTATTGGGCTGTCGCTTGGCTCCAACGTGGTCATCGCCAACGCCATCGGCCGCAACGATCAGAACATGGTCAAGCGCGCCGTCCATACCTCGATTCTGATGGCACTCGTGGGCTTTGTCGTCATCGCGCTGGGTGAGATCTTTGCCGAGCCCATGCTCACCGCGCTCAATGTCCCTGCCGAAACTATGCCGCTTGCATCGCTTTACCTGCGCGTCTTTTTACTCAGCATGCCCTCGATCTTGCTCTACAACTTTGAGGCCGCAATCTTCCGCTCCGTCGGCATCACCCGTATGCCGCTGCAGGCGCTTGCCGTGTCCACCGTCCTCAACATTGGCCTGGACCTCATCTTTGTCCCCGTGCTCCACTGGGGCGTCGCGGGCGTCGCCATCGCCACTGCCATCGCCTACACCGTCAGCGCCGTCACGCTCTTTGTCCGCCTGCTCAAGACCGACTCCGTCGTTCGTGTCACCCCACGCGACTTAGGCTTAGACCCCGTCGCCCTCAAGCGCATCGTCAAGATCGGCCTGCCCGCCGGCATCCAAAGCGCTGTCTTTGCCGTCGCCAACATCATCATCCAGTCCGCCATCAACAGCTTGGGCACCGAGGTCATGGCGGCATCGAGCGCTGCCATGAGCCTGGAGTACGTGTGCTACAACCTGCTCAACAGCTTTAGCCAGGCCTGCACCACCTTTGTGGGACAAAACCACGGTGCCCGCCAAATCGACCGCTGCACCAAGACGCTCAAGGTCTGCCTGGTCGAAGGCGGTATCGTCGCGCTCACCACCATCGTCATCATCGTAGGCTTGGGACGCGAAATCCTGGCGCTGTTCAACAGCGACCCCAACATCGTCTCGATCGGCTATATCCGCGTGTGCTCGATCTTCCCTGCCTACGCCTTTAGCATGTTCTACGAAAACATGTCCGGCTACCTGCGCGGCTTTGGCATCTCGCTCATGCCCGCCCTCATCACCATGATCTGCGTCTGCGGTATTCGCTTCTATTGGGTATTCTGCGTGTTCCCGCACTTCCGCACCTTTGCGAACATCATGATGGTCTACCCCATCAGCCTGGGCACCACGGCGTTCTTTATGGTCGTGGCGGTACTACTCTGCCACCCGGCACGCACCTATCGCGCCGCCCAAGCCAAAGCGACAGCCCGCTAAACACCGCACTCAACGCCATGCCAGTCATTAATTGACAATATGCGAGCTCATATAGTCGATAAAGTGCCTCGTGGCGATAGGCATGGTGTCCCAGCTGCGCCAGGCTGCCACTACGTCACGCGAGGGAGCGTGCACGATGGGACGCACGCGAATATCGGCCCTCATGCCCTCGACGGTACGGCGATACAGCATACTCACGCCTAGGCCCTCCTCCACCATCGCCATGATGGTGTAGTCATCGGTCACCTCGCTCGTCACGTGCGGCGACAGCCCATGCGCCGCGAATGCATCGAGCACCAGGCTCTGTTCGCCCTCATCCAGCAGCACAAACGGCTCGGACGCCAGGTCGGCGAGCGTCACCTTTTCCTTTGCCGTCAGCGGATGCGCGGCCGGCAACAGCGCCACCAACTCGTCGTGATAGACCACGCGCTTCTCGAGCCCGGCGGTAAATCCGCGCGCCGTAAAGCAAAAGTCAACCACGCCATCGTGCACCCACTGGGCGTTGCGCGTGTAATCGCCCTGCTTGAGGGTAAAGTGCACGCCCGGATGCAGAGCCCCAAAGTCGCGAATCACGCGCGGCAATACGGTGCGGCTCACGTTAGTAAACGTCGCGATACGAATATCAGTCGAGGAGAGTCCCAGCAATTCCTGGCGCTTGCCCTCAAGCTCGGCCTCGGCAGTTACAATCTGACGCAGATACGGCAGGTACTGCTTGCCGTCGCGCGTAAGCGAAACGCCCTGCTTGCCGCGCTCGATAAGCGTGGTACCCAGCTCGCGCTCGAGCGCCTTGACGGCCTGGCTCACCGCGCTTTGCGTATAGCCCAGCTCATCGGCTGCACCCTTAAGACTGCCGCGATCGACCACCATACAAACAATCTGATACCGCGATGCCATCGTGCCTCCACATCGACGTAGCCGTAAAACGTTTTGCCAGCGCTTTTTCCGCCTACATTAGTATTACTTAATCATACTGAAGATACATTCGCTTTACTACATCTAAATCTGGGAGCAGAATCCTTTTTGCGAAACCGTTCTGTAACAAAAGGAGTCCCATGGATCGCAAAAAAGCAATCGCGCTCTCGTTTTCCGTTCCCGTCGCATGGGGCTTTTCGTACCCCCTCATGAAGATCGGCATGGACAGCATGAACGCCACGAGCATCGTTGCGCTGCGCTGCATCATCGCCTTTGTGGCCTGCCTGCTGCTCTTCCACAAGCACGCGCTGCGCATTAACCGCGACCTCATGGTTCGCGCCGCCATCATCGGCGCCATCATGGCAACCGAGCTCACCTGCATGTGCTTGGGCTCCAGCCTTACCTCCGCCTCCACCGCCGGCTTTTTGCAGAGCCTGACGGTCGTGATCGTGCCGTTTGCCAACGCCGCCCTGCTGCGTCGCGCCCCCGAGCGCAAGGCACTCATCGGCACCGCCATCGTCACCTGCGGTATGCTGCTGCTCTCGGGTGCCGACTTTACCAGCCTGAATCCCGGCGCGATCATCATGCTGCTCTCCGCTTTTGTCTATGCCGGCCATATCATTGTGGCGAAGCGCTTTGTCGAAGAAGTCGACCCACTGGCCCTGGGTGTTTGGCAGCTGGGTTTTGGCGGTCTGTTCTCGGGCATCGGCGCGTGCACCTTGGGCGGCTTCACGCTTCCCAGCACACCCAACGAGATCGTCGTTGTCGTCGCACTCGCACTCATCTGCTCTGCCTACGGCTTTATCACCCAGACGCTCGTACAGCCCCACGTGCCCGCCGAGACCACGGGCTTTGCCTTCTCGCTCGAGCCGGTCTGCTCCGCCGTCTTCTCGTTTTTCCTGGTTGGCGAGGTCCTGAGCCCCATCGCCTTCTTTGGCGCCGCCCTCATCCTCACCGGCGTCATGGTGGCAACCGTCGAGCTCCCGCGCCTTCGCTCGCAAGGACACGCTCACATGGCAGGAGCACCCGAGCGCGTCTCGTAGTCCCCACTCCTTATGCAGCCGCGGCATAAAGGTTTCCGGTGTGCCTTTACAATAGATGCCAACAGAGCATCTGCCGCAAAGGAGCCCCATGGACACCGCGACCCGCGACCGCAACATAGCAACTTGGTTGGGCGATGCGCCGCAGCCGGTACGTGACACTACGAACCAGCTGCTCGAGCGCATCGCCCTTTTGCGTGCCAAGCAGACTATCTACCCGGCACAAGACGACATCCTCAATGCCCTCGTCTACACGCCGGCAGACCAAGCCAAAGTTGTCATCTTGGGTCAAGACCCCTATCACGGACCCAACCAGGCCATGGGGCTTTCGTTCTCGGTCCCCGCGACGCAAACCAAGCTGCCGCCGAGCCTGCGCAACATCTATAAGGAGCTCAATGCCGACCTGAGCTGCCCCATTCCCGCCACGGGAGACCTAACCCCATGGGCACAACAGGGCGTCCTGCTCCTCAACACTACGCTCACCGTGCGCGAGCATGCCGCCAATTCGCACGCCAAGCTGGGCTGGAGCACGCTCACCGACTATATTATCGAACGCTGCTGTCAGCTGCCCCAGCCGGTAGTCTTTTTGGCATGGGGCCGCTTTGCCCAGCAAATGGTTGAGGGCAAGCTCGACGCGATCGGCGCGGGCAAGGCAACCGGCAAGTTCTGCCTAGCTTCTACGCACCCCTCGCCGCTTTCGGCAAACCGCGCCACGGCAGAACTCCCCGCTTTTATGGGGTCGCGCCCCTTCTCGGCAGCCAATCGGCTACTCGAACAGCATGGCTCGACCCCCGTCAACTGGACTTGCCTCGGCTAAAAATCAATACATCAAAAACGCGCCCGACGGATTTCCATCGGGCGCGTTTTCTACTCGGGCCAGATAAACTGAGTGCGGCCGGCCTCGCCGCCATCGATCAGCAGACTCTGCCCGGTCATAAACCGGTTGGTCACGCCCACAAAGTAGATCCACTCGGCGATCTCTTGGGCGGTAGCCCAGCGCTTAAGCGGCGTGAGCTCCATAATCTGGTTCCACAGGTGCTCGTCTTCCATCACGCAACGGTTGAGCGGCGTGATAACGCCGCCCGGGTCCACACTGTTGGCGATGGCCTGCGGTGCTAGGCGGTTTGCAAGGTTCTTGGTGTAGGCGATAACGCCGCCCTTGCTGGCGGCATAGGCGGGAAACTCCGATCCCGTATGTCCGCTCGCCGACCCCACATTGACCACGGATTCGATGGCCGGCGCCGGCTTGGCGGCAAGTCCCTCTCCCACAAAGGCGTAGCGCTCGGTCACGTTGATGGTGCCACGCAGGTTGGCAGCGATGTCGTCGGCCGAATCCTGCGTACCGGCAACGTTCACGATTACCTGAGGCTCAAGGTTGCCCGGAAACGAGTCCGGCTCGCGGACATCAACGATCAGATGGCGGTAGCGCTCGTGTTCGATCGCCGCCGGCAGCAGATCAAAGCCCACGACCTCGTGGCCTTCGTCCAAAAAGCGCTGCACGCACGCGGCTCCGATACCGCCCGAAGCGCCCGTGATCAAAACCCGCATACTTGCTCCTTAGGCGGTTGCGTGGCGCTCGAGGTACTCGGCGCCCACATTCTCGCGCTCCCAGCCACGCACGACCTTGTAGCCCACGGGGCTCAGGAAGACCTCGCACAGCAGCTCGGCAACAGCGCCGGTCAGCGAGCACATAAGGACCTGCACCCAGGTCCAGCCAAAGAACGTGTGGCTCACCACAATGGCAAAGACCAGGTTGTCGACAAACTGACCGATGCCCGTAGACACATAGGAGCGGAAGGCAAAGCTCGCAAAGTTATTCTTTTTGAGCATACGGCCGAGCGACTGGTTGAGCGTGGAATTAACCACGGCAGAAACGAGCATTGCCAGCGAAGAGCCCAGCACCACGTACCAGGTGCCGCCAATGGTGGCGTTAAGGGCGCTGTTGACCTCGATCATGCCCGTGTCGTAGTAGGCGCCCCACATGCCGGGCGTGAGCGAGCATGCCCAAAAGCACAGGCTCACGGCCAGGTTGACCAGCAGCGCGAGGATAGAGATTTTGATGGATGCCTTGGCGCCAAAGCGCTTGCAGATCATGTCCTGGCACAAAAACGAAACCCAGCTCACCACAAAGCCGCAATCGAGTGCCAGATACGGCAGGCTGATGAGCTCTTTGTTGGCCAGCAGGTTCATCATGATGACGCTCACGAAAAACAGCGAAACCGTTGCCGCGGGAATGCTCCGCAACAGGACCTTGTAGTCCTCCATGACCTTCTTGATCATTATGTACTCCTTTGGTTTTAGGTTTAACGAGCAGGATATCGGACCCGAACTGCTCGGACGCCCCGGTCTTGAGACGACGGTGGGTATGATAGCCGCTCACGCGGCGGCAGGCAAGCAAAAGGCGCGGCAGCCCCGCAGGACCACCGCGCCGGCGCACTAAAACGTTACGTTGCCAAACTCCGACAGGACAAGGTCGGGGTTGTGGTCGGTCGCCCAGTCAACGTTCCACGGGCTCGTGAACAGCAGCAGCTTGCCGCCGCGCATGTCCTCGACGCGCAGGGTGTCGCGCGTGAGCGAAAGGGCCGGGATATCGATGGTATCGGGGTCGTTCTGGATCCAGCGAATGTCCGTATAGGGCAGCGGCTGACGACGAACCTCAACACGGTACTCGGCCTTGAGGCGGCGCTCGAGCACCTCAAACTGCAGCACGCCGACCACGCCCACGATGACGCTCTCCATGCCGGCACCCAGCTCGCGGAAGATCTGGATGGCACCCTCCTGGGCAAGCTCCTCCATACCCTTCACAAACTGCTTGCGCTTGAGCGTGTCGACCTGCGTAATGCGAGCGAACATCTCGGGGGCAAACGTCGGGATCTGTGGATACTGCACGTGGCGCTTACCGGAGCACACGGTGTCGCCGATGCTAAAGATACCCGGATCGAACAGGCCCACGATATCGCCCGCGTACGCCTCGTCCACAATGGCGCGGTCATCGGCCATCATCGACGTGCCCGTGGCCAGCTTGAGTTTACGGTTGCCCTGCATGTGGAAGGCGTCCATGCCGCGCTCGAACTTGCCCGAGCAAATGCGCACAAAGGCGATGCGGTCGCGGTGGTTCTTGTCCATGTTGGCCTGGATCTTAAACACGAAGCCGCTAAAGTCGTTCTCGGCGGGCGCGACCGGCTCGCTGGTGAGCGTATCGGTATAGGCGCGCGGCGTCGGGGCCAGACGCAGGAACTCTTTAAGGAAGGGCTCCACACCAAAGTTGGTGAGTGCCGAGCCAAAGAACGCCGGGCTCAGCTTGCCGCAGGCCACGGCATCCAGGTCGAGCTCGTCACCGGCGCCATCGAGCAGCTCGATGTCGCCCATCAGGTTCTTGTGGTTCTCCTCGCCAATAAGCTCGTCCATGGCCGGATCGCCCAGCTCGGCCTCGACCTCGGTGACCTTCTTGGTGGCGTTGGCGTGACCGTCGCCCTCAAAGGCGATAACGCGACGGGTCTGACGGTCGAACACGCCGCGGAAGTTGCGGCCGCTGCCGATCGGCCAGTTCATGGGATACGTATTGATTCCCAGGACATTCTCGATCTCTTCCATGAGCCCAAACGGATCGCGAGCCTCGTGGTCGAGCTTGTTCACAAAGGTGAAGATGGGAATGTGGCGCAGCGTACAGACCTTAAAGAGCTTTTTGGTCTGGGCCTCGACGCCCTTGGCGCCGTCGATGACCATGACTGCGGCGTCGGCGGCCATAAGGGTACGGTAGGTATCCTCCGAGAAGTCCTGGTGGCCGGGGGTATCGAGGATGTTGACGCAGGCGCCATTATAGGTGAACTGCAGCACCGAGGAGGTAACGGAGATACCGCGCTCCTTCTCGATGTCCATCCAGTCCGAGACGGCGTGCTTGGCCGAGCTCTTGCCCTTGACCGAACCGGCAGTCTGGATGCTGCCGGTATAGAGCAGCAGCTTCTCGGTAAGCGTGGTCTTACCGGCGTCCGGGTGGCTGATGATCGCGAATGTGCGGCGCGACGAGATTTCATCCGACAGGCTTGCCATGCGGATCCTTTCTTGCATTGAGTGCATTACGTCGATGTAACCGCACTATTGTAGCCGCGAAATCCCGCTCTAGGGCGCCTATCAGGACAAATTCATCAGTTGGGGCCTGGGTAGCCGGCCCAATCCTAATTTGTCTCTTGCGTAACTGTACATAGTGTATATATACTGTGCTTACCGGTTATATACACGTGCAGCCCAACAGCTAAGGAGCCGCTGTGGACATCATCCTATCCAATTCGAGCGACAAGCCCATCTACGAGTAAATAGCCTCGCAAGTCAAAGCTCAGATCCTTTCGGGCGCGCTCGCTGCGGGAGCCAAACTCCCCAGCATCCGTGCACTCGCGAGCGATCTTGGCGTGAGTGTCATCACCACCAAGCGCGCCTACGCCGACCTGGAGCAACTCGGCTTTATCTGCACCGTGCAGGGCAAGGGCTGTTTTGTCGCCGAGGGCAACCAAGAACTCTTGCGCGAAAACCAGCTCTGCCATATCGAAGAGCTGCTTGCGAAAGCGGCGAGCCAAGCCGAAGCCTTGGGCGTCACGCGCGACAAGCTGCACGAGATGCTCGACCTCGTAGCCCCCGAAACCATGCAGTAGCCATCTGCAAGAAAGGCTATACCATGCAAAAGTTGCTAGAACTTAAAGGTGTATCGCGCCGCGTGAGCGACCGCTTTTCACTGCGCGACGTCACGCTTGCCGTGGAGCCCGGCCAGATCGTTGGCTTTGTGGGCGCAAATGGCGCCGGCAAGACGACGACCATTCGCGCCGCGCTTGGGCTTATAAAGCCCGATGCCGGCGAGGTGCATCTGCTTGGACAGCGCTGCGACGCCAACGCGCCCGACGAGACGCAGCGCCACCTGCGCTCCCGCATCGGGCTTGTCCTGGACACGTGTCCCTTCCCCTCCACGCTCAAGGTGGGCCAGGTCGAGAAGCTCGTAGGCCCGGCATACCCCACGTGGAGCTGCGAAACGTTCGCCGGATTCATCGACCGATTTGGCCTCGATCCCAAGACGAAGGTCAAGGACCTCTCCCGCGGCATGGGCATGAAGCTGCAGCTCGCCTGTGCGCTCAGCCACAATGCCAAGCTGCTCGTTTTGGACGAAGCCACCGCGGGCCTCGATCCCATGGCGCGCGAGGAACTGCTCGACGAGTTGCTTGCCTTTGTCGCCGACGGCCAGCACAGCGTGCTGCTCTCGAGCCACATTATATCCGACCTCGATCGCACTGCCGACCGCGTCATCTGCATCGATAACGGCTCGATTGTGTTTGACCTGCCGCGCGAGGACATTACCGACCGAGCCGGCATCGCCCACTGCACCCAAGCACAGGCGTCCGAGCTCATGGCTTGCGTCGAAGGCGCCCGTGCCGCCCACCACGCCTATAGCGTGGACGTGCTCGTGCCCAACCGTCGCGATACGCTCGAGGCCTTTCCCGAGATTCCCTGCGATCGGGCAACCATTGATGACTATCTTCGCCTCATACTGAAAGGGGCTTCGAAATGAAACGCGCCTTTATGTCTGAGCTCGCCATCGTCCGCACGCTTGTCCCGAGCATCGCGGGCGTCGGCCTGTTCATCTTCGTCGTACTGACCCTCGCCAACGCATCGGATGGCGATGCCAGTATGAGCGCCGGCGCCTGCGCGGTCAGTGCCATGTCGCCCATCGTGGTCATGAACTCGCTGGCCGGCTACGACAATCAAAACGGATGGGAGCGCTATCGGGCAACGCTGCCCCTCTCGCGCAAAGACATCATCTGCGCACGTTACCTCTGCATTGTTGCCTTCTCGGCCATCATGGCGTGCGCGACCGTGCTTTTGAGCACCATCACTCTTCCGTTCTTCGATCACACGGGCATGCCCTCGACGGGACAGATCGTCTTTGAGACCACAATAGCCTCCGCCGCATCGATGCTCATCTCCCTCATGATGGTGTTTCTGGCACAGCCGCTGTTCTTTCGATTTGGACACATGGAGGCGCTGCGCCTTTCCGTCGGCCTGTTTGCCCTGCTCGGATGCCTTGCCATGGCCACGCTGAGCTCCTCCAACCCCATCAGCAACTGGCTCATGTCGATTGCTGGGGCGAATCCCGATCCTGCCGTCCTCGGCTGCCTGTGCGCAGGAATTGCCGTACTGGCCCTCGCGCTATGTGCAATCAGCTGCACCGTCAGCACCAAGGTCTATCGAGTACGCGATTTGTAGCCACACGAAACTTGACCCACGTAGGCCACAATCGGTCGCAATCGCCCATCCGCAAATCCATGGCAAACGGCATGTCCCCGGCGTGCGCCACCGTACTACTTGCGCAGCGGCTTGGGCAGCGGAATGCCCGCTGCGATGACTGCGGCGATGATCATGCAGACGATACCCTTGAGCGGGAAACACATGAGCAGCAGGCCCACGACCATGACCGGCTGACGCATGACCGCACCCATCGTCGATGCCGTGCAGACGGCGACGCAAAAGACCGGATCGGCCCCGGTAAGGATAGCGAAGCCGTAGCCCAGGCTCACGCCCGAGAAGATAACGGGGAAGAAGTGACCGCCGCGCCAGCCCAGGTTGATGAGGGCGGGCGTCAGCATGGCCTTGATAAGACCAGTTGCAATGAGCACACCGGCGGGAATGGTCATATAGGTCTCCATGAGCACGTCGGCCTGCGTCTCGCCAGCAAACATGGTGTAGGGCAGGACCGTGCCGCAGATAGCGAGCGCCAAACCGGCCAGCATGGCCTTGGCAACAGGGCGCTCCCCTATGGCGTGGGCCAACGCCTCGCTTGCGTGCTCCGAGACAAAGTACAGCCAGCCACAGACCGTACCGATGAGCGCCAGGGGAATAAGCCAGGCGAGCTCGAGGTTGCCCACCTGGGCGGCCTCGAACCTCGGCATGCCCATACCGCCGCCCATAAGCTGGCCGAGCAACAGATAGGTGCCCAGGCCGCCGGCAATCGCGATGCCGTAGACCACGGTCTTTTGCGCCTTGGGCAGCTTGATGGTGATTTCATCGGATTCGGAGCCCTGATCGTCGTCGGCTCCCTGGCCGTCGGCGCTACCGGCAAGCGGTGCCACAAAGCCAAAGACGGGCGCGGTAAAGAGCGCCGTCAGGGCAGCCTGGGTACCCAGCAGTGTGAGCTCTCTAAACTCGGCGCCAAAGCGACGCATGCGGTCGCCGACCCAGCTGCACAGACCCGCGATAACACCGGTCAGGCCGGCCTCCGGTCCAATACTTCCGCCAAACAGCAGCGGCAGCAACGCCGCGAGCGAAAGCTTGCCCAGGTTGTCGTGCGGGTAGCGCCCGTCTTGCTTGACCTTGGCCATGACCTGATTGAGGTCATCGGTCTTGGTGCCTGTCATCTTCTCGTACAGACCGATTAACAGGCCGCCCAGCAAGCAGACGAAAAACGGATACGGCAGAAAACCGAACGGGCCGCTCGCGAGCTCAGGCGAAGCGACGCCCAGCATATGCGGAATCTCGGTCCATAGATAGTCGATACCGTGCTCCATCGCAAAGAAGAACAGCCAGACCGCAGCGCCTGCAAACGCACCGGTCACAGCCACGCTCACTAAAAACAGCGCACGATTTTTGGGTTTTGCAAGGTTATCCATCGGGGCCTCCCGTGGTCAAAATCGACAAGGATACGTTTTATTGTAAGACGGGCACAGCGCGGACGTGCCGACCATCCACGCCGCGAACGGCGCCATTGGGCGCCGCACACGCGATGGCCCCAAGGCCTAGTTGTCGATAATCGATACAATTTGGTGCAGGTCGTCGGCAAAGTAGATGCCGGCCTGACGCTGCGAGCTCGATAGGCCTTTATCGATCATGTGCTCGAGCAACGACCTAAGGTCGTTGTAGTAACCGTCCAAGTTGTACAGGATGCACGGCGCGCTCAGATGTCCCAACGACACGGCCGACATGACCTCGGCAATCTCCTCGAGCGTGCCCGTACCGCCCGGAAAGGCGACGAACGCATCGCCGAGTTCGATCATCTTGGCCTTACGCTCGGCCATGTCGCTCGTCACGATCAGGTCATCGATACCATCGTGCTGAAACTCGGCCTCGATAAAAAAGCTCGGCTCAACACCGGTCACGCGCCCGCCGGCATCGAGCACGCCATCGGCGAGCGCGCCCATCAGGCCCGATTTGGACCCGCCGTATACCAGCGCGTGCCCGTTGGAGCCAATCCAGTTGCCCAGCTCTTGCACCGCAGGCAGAAACGCCGGGTCATTGCCGACGCTGGCGCCCAGGTATACCGTGATATTCATATTCAGCCCCCTTGTTGTGACGCGCGGCGCCCGCCCTAGCGTTGGCGTCGGCGATATTCGCGCACGCGGCGCGACAGGTCGGCGAGCTCATCGCGATCGAGCTCTTCCAGATGCTCAAGATCGTCCATAAAGCGCGCCATGGTGTCCTTTTGGCGCATCTTGATGAGCGTATTGCAGTAGTTCACCGCCACGCCCGTGAGCATGGCGATGTAGAAGATGCTGATGACGCTCAAAACGACGGTGATAGCGCGGGCAACCGGCGTTTCGGCCGGGATATCGCCAAAGCCGATCGTCGATACGGTCTCAAAGCTAAACCAGAGGCCATCGCCAAACGTAAGGGTCGCAGGGTCGGACAGCCAGACGGCCGTCGAGCACAGCAGGTAGAAGATAAGGAACAGGCCGGTGATGCGCGCAAAGCCAGCCTGGCGCAACACGTCGGCAAGCGTCCTCAACTTGTTCATCGCGACCCCTTTTCCCAAGCGTCCAATCATGTTCGTTCGGTATTGTCCCACACTCGGCACTCGAGAACGCTCCTTTTGTGCTGGCAGAAAGGGACTGTCCCCAACTGCCGGCACATAAGGAACGTCCCTAAGTGCCAACTCCGGCAAAGAGTGTCCCCGGCGACTAGTCGTTTAAGAACGTCCCCAATGACTACTACAACTGCCGGACAGATTGGGAACGTCCCTAAGTGCCGGATGTTAGGCAAGCTGAGCTGGTATCCTTATGCGGTATTATCTCGACTCGATAGGATTGCCTGTGAAACCTTCCGCCGTCCTTCGCTTGGCTCTATATCGCACCCTGGCCGTCGCGCTTGCCGCGCTCGCCATACTGAGCGCCGTCATGCCCGCCCCCGCCTTTGCCGCCGACTCCGACCAGCAGGTCAAGACGGTCCGCGTTGGCTGGCTCGTCAACAACAAAGGCTTCCAGGAAGGCATGCCGGGCGAGCGACTCTCGGGGTGGGGCTACGAGTACCTCCAGACCCTCTCGTATTACACAAAGGGCTGGCAATACGAATACGTTAGCGGCACCTTCTCCGAGCTTATGGACATGCTCGAAGCAGGCGAAATCGACCTCATGCCCAACATCTCGTATTCAGCAGAGCGCGAGCAGAAGCTGCTCTTTTCCTCGAACCCCGAGGGCACCGAGCGCTACTACATCTACGCCAGGCCCGACCGCGACGATCTGGCCAAGGGCGACCCCCAGGCGCTCCAAGGCCTCACCATCGGCTGCAACTCTGGCGTTATGCAAACTATCGTCGGCCAGCAGTGGCTCGCCGACGAAGGCGTCACCTGCACCTATAAAGAAATCGACACCGGCAGTGCCCTCTTTGAGGCGCTTGCAGACGGCGAGGTCGACGCCGTCATCATGAACGATACCATTTCGTCGCCCGATGCGTCACCCATGTTCTACGTAGGCTCGAGCGACTACTATTTTGCCGTTCCCAAAAGCCGCCCTGACCTGATGAACGACATCAACGCCGCCATGACGACCATCGCCCGCGATAACCCGCGCTATAACGAGGAAGTCAAATCGAGTTACTCCACCCAAAACAGTGGCTCGTCATCGCTCACCGGTACCGAGACCACCTGGCTCAAAGAAAACGGCAATACCATCACGCTCGGCTATCTTAAAAACCAACTTCCCTACTGCACGCAAAATGACGACGGTGAGATGGAAGGGTCGCTCGCCTCGCTTGCAACGACGTTGCACGACAAGTTTGGCATTACGGTTAAAACAATCGCACTCTCGAACAACAAGCAAATGATCAAAGCCCTTTCCAACGGAACCATCGATGTCGCCCTGCCGTTGTTTCGCGACTACTGGCTCGCCGAGCAGACAGGGGTCATCCAGTCAAACTCGATGGGAACGGTTTCGCTGACCGCCATTCACAGTGGCAAAAACCTGAACAGAGACCTTAAGAACATCGCTTGTACAAAGAGCACAATCGTTAACCGTTTTGAGCTCGAAAGTCTCTTTCCGAACGCAACGGTAACCGAGTATTCGAATGACGGCGAGGTGCTCAAAGCCCTCAATGAGGGGAAGGCACGTTGCATCATTGTCCCCAGCACGCGCCTGGAAACTCTCCGCGACATCTACGACATCGAGGATTTCGAAACACAGGAACTCACCAACACGGCGCAACTATCGTGTTTAATTTCGCGCGGCAAGCCCGAGCTGCTGGGAATCATCAATAAGGGCATCGTCAATGCAGGTGAATCGCTCTCTGCAAACAGCTATTTCCCCACATCGTACTCGGCGCAAGAATCGGATGCGTTCCGACTTCTCTACCGCAACCGCATCGTCATTGCGGCAGTCGTCATCTGCATTTTGCTCACCGGCATCGTCATCCTTGTCTGGTCGCTTTACCGCGCACAGGAGGAACGGCAGAAAGCCGATGCCGCCAACGCCGCCAAAACCGCTTTCCTCACGCGCATGAGCCACGACATCCGCACGCCGCTCAACGGCATCCTGGGCCTTATCGAAATTGAGGAATTGAGAGAAGGCGACATGCAGGTCGCCCGCGAAAGCCGCGCCAAGGCGCGCGTTGCCGCCAATCACCTGCTGTCACTGATTAACGACATCCTCGAGATGGGCAGGATCGAGGAGCGCAAAGTGACGCTCGAGCACGAATCATTCAACCTTAAAGAGCTGTGCGACAATGCGCTCGTACTGTGCAAGCTCCGCGCATCGGACCGCGGCATAACCATGCTCGACACCAGCGAGCCCTACGCTGTCGACCAATATATGATCGGCAACCCCACCCATATTCGGCAGATCCTTGTCAACCTACTCGACAACAGCATCAAGTACAACAAGCACGGAGGCACCGTCACGTTCTCATCGACCATCAAACCGGTCGACGACGAGCACGCCGTGTTTTGCTTTAGCGTCTCGGATACCGGCATTGGTATGACGCCCGAGTTTTTGACGCACATTTACGAGCCGTTTGCCCAGGAAGGCGACGATGCGCGCAGCAAGTTCCAAGGAACCGGCATTGGCATGTCTATCGTCAAATCGCTCATCGATATGATGGGCGGCACGATTGAGATTTCGAGTGAGGTTGGCGTGGGGAGTACGTTTGACGTCCGGATTCCGCTCGATATCGACAAGAACCCTCAGATAAAAGAATGTGCAGACACGCAGGTAAGCAGCTGCTCACTCGCCGGCATGAACGTCCTTTTGGCAGAAGATAACGAACTCAATGCCGAGATTGCCCAAGCTCTGCTCGAAAGCGAAGGCATCGTCGTGACTCGCGCCGCCGACGGCAACGAAACGGTCGATCTATATGTTGGTCGTCCCGCCGGCAGCTTCGATGCAATCCTGATGGACATCATGATGCCGGGCATGGACGGCTACGAGGCAACCCGGGCGATCCGCCTGAGCGAAAAGGCCGATGCGGCCGACATCCCCATCATCGCGCTCACCGCCAACGCCTTTGCCGAAGACGCCAAGGCGGCACACGACGCCGGCATGAACGCCCATCTGCCCAAACCGCTCGACTTTAGCAAGCTCAAAAACATACTCGCCTGTATCAAGAAAAATGGGGCTGTTTCGCTATAGTTTGTGCTCAACCACCATGCGCAGTAGAAAGGAAGCCAACGATGTTTAGGCCCTTACGTCGAAAGAAACGCGCCATCACCGACGAGAAAGCGCGCGAACTGCTCGCTACCTGCAAGCGCGGCGTCTTTGCCGTCAACGGCGATGATGGCTACCCCTATGCCATTCCCGTCAACTACTTCTTTGACGCCGAGCACGACAAGATTTATTTCCATGGCGCCAAGGCTGGCCACAAGGTCGATTCACTCAAGCGTGATGACAAAGTCTGCTTTACCGTTTACGGCAACGAGTGGTACAAGGACGATGACTGGGCTCCTTACGTGAGAAGCACCGTGGTCTTTGGCCGCTGCCGCCTAGTAGATGAGACGCCTTCGTTTATCGAGGACAAAGTCCGCCAGCTCGCGCTTAAGTACTACCCTTCCGCCGAAGAAGTCGAGGAGGAGATTACCAAAGACATCAAGGGCGTCCAACTCTACGAGATTTCGATTGAGCATCTTTGCGGCAAGCAGATTCACGAGAAGTAAGGCCTAAAAGTAGGTCTCACAAATTGCAATATGGCCCGGTTCCAACCAACATTGGAGCCGGGCCATATGCTTATGAAGCGTCGGCGGCTATGTGCGCAAGCGCCTCAACGAGCTCCTGTGCACTCACGGGCTTGCTCAGATGCGCGTCCATGCCCGCCTCACGCGAAAGCCTACGGTCGTCGGCAAAGGCATTGGCGCTCACAGCGATAATCGGCGTGGTCGCGGCATCCTCGCGGTCGAGCGCTCGAATCTGGCGCGTGGCCTCAAGGCCATCGATGCCAGGCATCATAATGTCCATCAACACCACGTCGTACTCGTGCGGTGCGCTCGCGGCAAACGTCTCGACAGCAGACTCGCCGTCCTTAGCATGCACCACGACGGCACCGGCACGGTCGAGCGTAAACTGTGCGATCTCGGCATTCAGCTCGTTATCCTCTACGAGCAAAACACGCAGACCCCGAACCGCATCGACGTCGACCGCATCCACACGAACTGCCTGAGGAATCTCGGAGCGCTTGCACTGCTCAAACGGCAGGCGGATGGTAAACGTCGTCCCCTGCCCCAAGGTACTCGTAAAGCTCATGGTTCCGCCCATAAGCTCGACCAGCTGCTTGGCGATAGACGCGCCCAGGCCAGTTCCCGACGAAGCGCCTTCCACCTGTTGTTCCTCGCGGCTAAACGGCTCGTAGAGGTGCTGTTGGAACTCCTCGCTCATGCCAATACCGTTATCGGCGATCGTGTATTCATAGACGGGGACGCCATCCACCGGCTCCACCTCGCGGCACGTCAGACGAACATAGCCGCCCCGACGGCTGTACTTGACGGCATTGCCGGCAATATTGAGCAACAAGCGCTTGAGGTGCGTCGCGCTCACCCGGGCATAGGGGTGATCGAGCGTCTGCTGGTCGCAGATAATTTTCACCAGACGCTCCTCGGCCTGGCGCTCCAGAATATCGCTCACTTCTCGGTTAAGGGCCACCAAATTTGTGGGCACCAGATTCAGGTCGACCTGTCCGCTCTCCAAGCGACTCATATCGAGTGCCTCGTTCGCAAGGTCGAGCAGCAGTCCCGATGCCGTCCAGATCTTTGAGCGGCACTCGGTCTGCTTTTGTAAGTCGCCCGCGTTGGCATTGCCCACCTCGACCATACCGCGAATGCCGTTGATAGGCGTGCGCAGGTCGTGACTCATACGACGCAAAAACTCGGTCTTTGCAGAGTTGGCAGACGAGGCCTCACGCGCTGCCTTTGCCAGCTTGTCACCATAGTCGCGCTCCTGCAGCAACAGGTCGGTCAGGCGTTGGCGCTCTGCATGGCGGCGCACCAACGCAGTTGCGGCTATAGCGCCGCCGTAGAGCACCAACACGCTGGCAACTACAACTGCGACGGTTTCAAAGTAACGCCGCGCGGAAGTGTAGGTGTACACGTAGAATTGACGCGCTTTACCAAAAGCACCCAGATACCACTCGCCGTTGGCGTTGACCAATCTAACCTTACCGGCCAGGCAGCGTTCCTTAATACCGTCAACTATGGTGGCGTCTGTCACAGGCAAAACGAATGCGCCCGACGTGGTGGGTTCAACGGCATTAGTCGCAACAACCTTGCCATCGTTTTCGATCACGATATTGCCGCTATCGATGGTTTCATAACCACCGAGCAAGCTCTGCAACTTGAGCGTATTGCTCGCGACCGCCTTGGCACTCTGGTGCCTTACCGCGATAACGATACCCTCGCCGTCCCGCCGAGTCACGCAGCCAATGTCTGCGACCGAATCGTCCGCAAGCGTGATGCGGGCGGAATAGGACTTAAGCGGATGGGCCGCCACCTCCAGCACAGGTGCTTCTTTGAGATGCGCGGCGAGCGATTCGTATCCCACGTCATCCGTCGAGGACTCGGACACCAAGTTGCCCGATGCGTCCGTCACGATCAGCGCGCTCACGTTGAGCTGGTCGGCATATTGTTTTAGCGTGGCGTTATCCACCGAGCCGTCGCGCTCCATATCGCGCGCCGCCTCTCCGGCAATCTCCATAACACGAATCAGGTTTTTGGTCGCATAGGCGCTGTTGAACGCATCGTAGGAAAGGCTCTGCGTCGCCACGTAATCGACAACGTCGGCAAAGCGCTGCTCGGCCTGGGCCGTCGTGTAACCGTAGCTCAACATGCCGGCAACAACCGAGAGCGCTATCCCCAGCAGGGTGGCAAGGAGCCATATCCGGGGCGAACGATCGCCCCGCTCCTCTACAGTGTGGTCGGGCGCATCAATCATGACAGGCCCTCCATATTCAAAAATGGCGAAGGGTCATCAAAGTACTTTGACACCAGGCGTTCCATGGTGCCATCGGCAAGCATTTCTTGGTAGGCGCGGGTAAGCTTAACGTCGATGCCGCGCGTATCGTTGATATCAAAGGCGGTGCCCAGACCAACCTCTAGCAGCGGCTCATTCAAAATGCGATACGTCACGCCATAGTCTTTTTCGTAGGTGAGCAGCGAGGACTCATGCGAGGCAATGGCATCGACCAGGCCCTCGACGAGCGCCGGGTTCAGGTACGAGCGGTCCGAAAAGCTGTAGAGCTCCTTGATCTGCGGAACGCTTTCGTTGGTACGATTGAGCAGAATCGATTCGGGCTTGGTGGTGGACTGGACCGCCACGACCTTACCCTCAAGATCGGCAAGCGTATAGATATCGCTTTCGGGATCGACAGCAACCACCTGGCGGCTCGCAAGGTACGGACCGGCCCAGCGATACTCGCTTTCGCGACCCGTCATACTAAAGCTACCCATGACGCAATCGAGCTCGCCGCTCGCCAGCAGCTCTTTCTTCTTTTCCCAGTCGATCAGCTGGTATTTTGGCTTGTAACCAATGCGGGCCAGCGCCTCGGTCAAAATCTCGACATCCAGGCCAACGATATCGCCGTACTCATCGCTATACACAAACGGTGGATAGAGATCGCTTCCGACGTTGAGCGTCTTAAGGCTGTCGTCTTTGACCTGCGAGGAGGCCGAGTCTTCTAGTGCAGACGTCGAGGCTCCGTCATTCGACCCAGAACAGCCAGCTATCGCCACGACGAAGGCGCTCACTACCGCAAGCGCAACAAACAACGATATGGCAACCGAGCGACGGGGTCTTTTCATCGAGCTCCAGACGGTCCTGTTTACAGACTGAAACGCTGAAATAATAGCAGACGAAACCACGCGAGCGCCAATGGTTACCGATGCTTTACCATGCGGGGATTTCCAGCCGACCTGGCAGAAAAGCCCCGCACACAGCGTTCACTTACTGTGCATTAAAAACGTAGCGGTCCAGGCGCCCGCACGCTTCCTTTACGCGCGAAATCGGCAGTGCCAGATTCACGCGAATGTGGCAGGGTCCGTGGAACGGGCGGCCGTCCTGATACCCTACGCCCACGCGTGCCCCCTCGTCGAGCAACCACTGAATATCGCAACCATGCTCGCCGCACCACTCCGTACAGTCCAGGAACACCATGTACGTGCCCTGCGGTCGCGAATAGGACACGCCCTTAAAATGCTCGTCCACATAATCGCAGAAGAAGTCGATGTTGCCCTGGATGACCTGGTTGAGCTCGTCGACCCACTCGTAGCCCTGAGGCTGGTAGGCGCCGATAAGCGCATGCATCGAAAGGACATTCATCTCGTTGTAGTGGGTCTTGTTGGACACGGCGCACACACGGTCGCGCAGCGTCTCGTTATAGATGATGTGATAGCTGCCGACCAAGCCCGCCAGGTTGAACGTCTTGCTGGGCGCGTAGAGGGCAACCGTGCGCATGCGGGCATCCTCGCTCACCGACTGCGTCGGGATATGCTTGTGCCCCGGCAGGATGATATCGGACCAAATCTCATCCGAGATCACCACGCAATCGTGCTGGCGATAGGTATCCATGGCGCGCTCGATCTCATCGCGCTCCCATACGCGGCCGCAGGGGTTGTGCGGCGAGCAGAACACCGCGGCATGGATGTGGTTTTGGGCGAGCTTGCGCTCCATGTCCTCAAAGTCCATGCGCCACACGCCCTGGTCGTCGAGCTTAAGCGGGCTGTGGACAATGCGATAGCCCGCGGCCTCGATGGACTTGGTAAAGCCGATGTAGGTGGGGCTGTGGACCAGCACCGCATCGCCCGGCTGGACATATGCGCGCAGCGTCGACACGACACCGCCCAGCACACCGTTTTCGTAGCCGATGTGCTCAGGTGCCAGGCCCTCGACGCCATTACGGCGACTCTGCCATTCGATGATGCGGTCGAAGTACTCGGGGCGCGGATCGAAATAGCCAAACATGGGGTGCTGGGCGCGCTGAATGATGTACTCCTGGACCGTGGGCACCGTGGCAAAGTTCATGTCCGCTACCCACATGGGGATGCGGTCGAAGCCCTCGTCGGGTGCGTTCGGAGCCATACCGGGAATCTCACCCCAGGAGTCAACGGCGATGGAGTCCATGCTATGGCGGTCGATTAGCGAGCTAAAGTCGTATTTCATGCTGAGCTCCCGTGCAAAGTGATTGTTTTGGTAGGCGTTATTGTCCACCAGCACGGGCGATTTTGGCATGGGGTTTGGCGCTTAATTTGACGGGTGCGGGCGAATGGCTGGTTAGTCTTGCGCGCCGTTGACGGCGGTTATCTTCAACCTGGTTCCGTCGACCGTAAACGATATGTCGAGCCCAGCGTAAGCCAAATGGTAAATGCGGTTTGGCTCGTGTTTGCTGCCCGCGCGGCGCGGATCCTGGTGAAGAACCTCGACCAAACCGGGAAGCTTTGCGGGCGGGACCATATCCTGCAGCACTTGCGGAAACTCGACGTCGAGCTCTTGCCACGGCGCGTCTTCAATCCAGCCGCCCGTTGCATCCGGGTGGCAGTCCGCAAACGGAATGTAGGGCTTAATGTCGTAGATGGGCGTGCCGTCGCGCAGGTCGGCCCCCAGCACATGAATGATGGGACCATCGTCGGTAAGCTCAACACGATCGAGCTTGACACAGGTGAGCCCGATGGGATTAGGGCGAAACGGGCTGCGCGTGGCAAACACGCCCACGCGCTCGGCTCCACCCAGACGCGGCGGGCGCACGGTCTTCGACCACTTGGCATTAGTGCCGGACCTGTTCTGCGTCTTGGCATCGGCAGCTATGTCCTTAGCCGTGCCGCCGGGCGTGCCGTTTTCGAAGCGCCAGAGCAGCCATAGGTGAGAGAAGGAATCCAGACCCTCAACTGCTGCGTTGGAGGCAAATTCCGGTTCAAAGACGATGCGTCCCTGCAGATGGGGCGCCAAAAAGCTGTTGCGTGGGATGCCGAACTTCTGCGGCAGGTCGGTATGTATGTGAGCAATAGGTTCCATGCCGGTCATTGTACGGCATGGAGGTGTAGGGCGTTGCGCGCAATTCTTCGCCGCGGTCCCCCGTCGTGCAACCAACGGTTGCTTGGAAGGGTGCCGGCCGCCGCGTATGCTTAAGCCATCAACCAGCAGAAAGGAGCCGTTATGGCCTTTGCAGAAAAGCTCATCGCTGTCCGTCGCGCCCATCACCTTACCCAAGAGCAGCTCGCCGCCAAGCTCTTCGTCACACGCCAAGCCGTCAGCCGTTGGGAACGCAGCGAGGTCACACCGGGCATCGATATGATGAAGCTCATCGCCGCCGTGACCGGCGAGCCCCTGTCTCACCTGCTCGAAATGCCCGAGCACTATTGCCAGAGCTGCGGCATGATACTCACACCCGACGACTGCGGCACCGACGCCACGGGCGCCACGACCGACCATTACTGCAAGTGGTGCTACGACCACGGCAAGTACACCTACGACACCACAATGGAGGCGATGATCGAGGATTGTGCCCCGCGGCTGGCACAAAACACCGGCATGTCGCTCGACGAAGCCGTCTCGCTCATGGGCGCCGTGCTGCCGCAACTGGAGCGCTGGCGCACCGTGCAGGAAAACGAGGAGCGCTACGGTGCCGAGGCGCGGGCGCGCTATGGCGACGAGGCTATCGATGCAGCAAACGAAACGTTACTGGACATGGATCCTCAGACATGGAACGACATGAAAGAACTTGAACGCGCCATTCTGGGCCAGCTCTCGATTGCCATGGACGACGGCGAACCGGAAGGCAACGATGCCCGCAAACTTGTCGCAATGCACCGTCGATGGATTGGCCTTAACTGGGGGGCCGCGCCCCAGGACGAAGCGTATCTGGGCCTCGCCCACGGCTATCTTGCCGATCAGCGCTTTGTTGACTACTACGACAAGCCCTGCGGGACAGGTGCCACGGCGTTTTTGGTTCAGGCCATCGAGTCGTCGCCGACTCGCGCATAGACCGCGGCGGCTTTGGGTATCTCAATCGAAACCTCAACCGATTGGAGACCCATGGCTACTGATCACGAGCTCGCGCTGTACGTTATGACCGGCTGCCCGTATTGCATTAAGGTCAAGCGCTTCCTGGCCGATAACGGCGTGACCATTCCCGAGCGCAATATCTCGACCGACCCCGATGCCGAGCAGGCACTCATCGCCGTCGGCGGCAAGCGCCAGGTTCCCTGCCTGTTCATCGACGGCAAGCCACTCTACGAATCGAGCGACATCATCACCTGGGCACAAGAACATCTGCTCTAGCACTCATTGGGGACGCACTTAAATGAGTAGTTTCACTCATTGGGGACGTACTTGAATGAGTAGGTAGGAATTCAGTTTCTCAAATTAATAGAACATATGTTTGCTTATATGCTATACTCGCCTCAAGGCATGAGACTGGTCGAGAGCTCCCGCGGAGGTCCCCAATGACACGCTGGAGCGAGCTCGGTAAGTAAGATCGGTGGTTACCGCACTCGCCCATCTCAGACAGGCTGCGCTCCTGTTCGTCGTCGCCATCAAAGAACGACACTCACAACCAAACGTTTCCGTTATCCGTGAGTCACACAGGAGTGCATCGCTATGGCTAAAAAGATTCCAACCCTTTCATCCGACATTATTTCAAACACCTGCTCAGATATCAGCAGGATTGTCGAGGCCAAACACCTCGGCCAGAAAGGTATCAACCATGAGACATCTTCGGAAGGGGCTCTGCTCATCGGGCGCCGTCTCGAGCAAGAGATTTCCGGATACCCCATCTCCAATCTCAATGGCTTACTCTCGCCCATCGCTCGCCACCTCAAGCAGCACTTTAGCCCAAGCCTGGGCCCGACTTATCTCAAGCGTTGCATAAAGCTCGCACGATTTGTTCCGGAAGACATGGGTTTTCGACCGGAGCTTGATCTGGAACATTATCAGTCGCTCGCTCACATCGCCGACAAAGATCTGCGCTTAGATCTGATGAACGTTGCCGCAGATAACCATTGGAGCGCGTTGCGCATCGATCGTCATGCCCGCTATCGAAATCCGCAGGACACTTTGGATGCTTGGGAGCGCCGTGTGCTTGAATCAAATCAAGAAGTACGGCGCTTCGCCCGCGCCTACACAGATGCCTGTGGAATCATTTCACTCGATGAACTTATTGAGCTCTACAACTCCTGTGCCCCCAATCCAGTCTCGAGATTTGAGATAAATGAGACTATTTGGCAAATCAGGAACGAATCGGGGCAAATCGACAATCCCTGCATTATATCCAGAGATAGAAAACTCTATCTCATAGCGCCAGAGCCCGATGACGCTGTTGATGAAGCCCCTTATTACTATGATGACTACGGATACTCTTATCGAAAATATGAACGACACAGCGAATACACCGGTGAGATGCGCGCGCTGCGCGAACGACGCGTTAGCATTAGGATGGCAGCCATATTCGCCGGTCACGAACGTCTTCCAATCAAAAAGCTTAGCTATGATGAAGTCATCTGCGGACATATAAAGTGCAGTCGCTCTGCCGAGCGACTCAAGCAGTACGTCCTGAGAGACCCTGAGCTCAAGGCATCTGATCTCCATGCAAGAGAAGATGAGTTCGATTTCATCATGACAAAGCTTTTACGTTCCGTTGGACTCAACGGAACGCCGACAGCACAGCAAATTACCGAAGACGCAGCTTTCTTATTGATTGTCGTACGGCCCGAGTTTTACGAACGCAATAAAACAGCCGAGGTCTCCAAACTCCTCTCGATAATCTATGAAGACGCTCCCCTCTGAGAGTTCAACGGACGTTCACATACCGAGCTAAAAAGCGAAGGAGTGGTGGACCCTCCGACGTCGGCTTTACAACGAATAGTCCAACCAAAACAGGCCGCTTAACATAATTAGCTGCTTGTATTTTTGTCTACAAAACTGTATACATAAAGAGAGGTCCTTATGGAGCTCATCGCAATCCACCCCCATGCCCTTAAACATGGGTTGACGGAGACGGATATTACCTGCGCTTGGAACTCCGCTTTCGCATGGTTCAGGCGCGATCTTGAAAATGGAGGCATCGATTACGTTCTCGTTGGACTTGATGGAAGAAACCGTCTCATGGAGCTCATCGCTCGATGTTGCCCCGATCGCGATGGTTACATCATTTACCACGCCCTTGTCCCTCCTACGCGCAAGGTGCTCAGGGAAATCGGAATCGATCGATAGGAGGCGCTATGGACGCTCAGCAGCTCGAAAAGATGATGGGGTTTGCTCCCGGAGAGCTGGAAAAGGCTGCGGAGGCATACGAAAAAGATGAGTGGCCGAAGGGTCGCACCATCAAGTTGGGAAGGCCGCCGATCTCCGATGAGCCAAGCGTTGTTTTATCGGCACGTGTGGGTGAATCGGTTCTTGAAGCATTTGACGCTAAGGCAAAGCGCCATGGGCAAACGCGCACGGAGCGGCTCAGGGAACTCATTACACTCGATGCAATGATTGCCTAGTCCCCCCCCCGCCGACCCAAACATGTACGTCAGCATCCAAAGTCGACATTTTTCGACATCTTTGGATGCTGACGTACAGCTTTTTGATCTAGTCATTGGGTGTTCCTATAGTTTTGTCAACCTTCGACGCTACTCCCGGTAGGGCACCCGGTCGCGCATCACGGCGTATATCGCCCTGAGCCGCTTCCTCGCGACGGCCTTGAGCGCCCGCCCGTGCCCCATGCCCCGCGCCCTGCAGGCCCGGTAGTACTCGCCGTAGCGCCCCGACGACCTCACCAGGCTGTTGCACGAGAAGATCAGCAGGGACTTGAGCCTCGCGTCGCCGCGCCTGGACGCCCTGACCGACCTCACCGACGTGCCGGAGCTCCTCACCCTCGGGGCTATGCCGCAGTACGAGGCCAGGTGGTCGTGGTCCGGGAACCTCGCGATGTCGACCGACACCGCGAGCTGCGCCGCGGT
>NZ_QSQO01000014.1:0-987 GCF_003436775.1 Collinsella sp. TF11-5AC | reverse complement strand
CGCGATGTCGACCGACACCGCGAGCTGCGCCGCGGTCCTCGGGCCGATGCCGGGCACGGTGAGCAGGCACGCGTAGGTCTCGTCGCCCTCGAGCAGCGCCGCCGTCTCGGCCTCGAGGGCCCCGGCCTCGTCGAGGGCCTCCGATATCCGGGCGGCCAGGAACCTGACCTGCCTGTTCTCGGCCTCGACGAGCGCCGGCGGGGGCGCGGTGGAGGCGGCCGCGGCCTCCCCGGCGGCCTCGGCCCGCGGCCCCCGGCCCCCGAGCGGGCGATCCCCCACGCCCCGCCGAACCCGGCGAGCAGCTCCAGCCACCGCCGGTCCGACAGGTCGACCGCGGCCTCGAGGGCCTCGCCGCGGCCCGGGACCCCCGACAGGGAGTCCGGCACGCCCAGGGCGGTCCGCGCGATCACCGCGGCGTCGCGCTCGTCGGTCTTGGCCTCGCCGGCGAACAGCCCGGCGGCGCGGCTGGCGGCGAGCCCGGGCAGGTGGGCGACCGCCAGCCCCGCGGCGCGGGCCCGCCTCACGGCGAGGGACCCTATGTTGCGGAACTGGTCGACGACGACGAGCGTGCCGGCGGGCGCGGAGGCGAACAGCGCGTCGAGCTCGGCCTCCCTGTTGCGGACGGGGGCGCTGGCCAGCACCTCCCCGTCGCGGTCGATCAGGCAGGCCCAGTGCGATGACTTGCCGACGTCCAGGCCGAGCACGGCCGCGGGCCTGGTGGATGGCGCTTTCACGGTGGTATCCTTCCGGTAGTCGTTCGACCGGATGGCCTCCCCCTCGGCACTCACATTACCAGCCGCGGCACCTGCCCGGCACTTTCCTATCAGCCGTCGGGGGCGGCGCGTCCCGCGCCGGCAGCACCCAACGGGCCCTCTCGGGGGCAGGGACGTTCGGCCGTGCGCGGGCGCCCGGTCGGCGGCCCGTTCTGGGCGCGCCTCAATCGTAGCCCGAGACGGTCCCGGGCTGACAATTTCGACTGTAATGGAC
>NZ_QSQO01000013.1:20318-60582 GCF_003436775.1 Collinsella sp. TF11-5AC | reverse complement strand
GGACCTCAGGACGCTCTTACACCACGTCTGCGCGCGCCACCCGCTCGGCCGCTTCGATCACGTGTTTGGCGAGAATCGCCGTTGTCACGGCGCCCACGCCGCCCGGCACGGGGGTGATGGCACCAACAACCGGCTCCGCGGCAACAAAATCGACGTCACCCACCAGCTTGCCAGCGTCCTCATCCCAGTTAATGCCCACATCAATGATCGTCTGGTCCTCGCGAACGGCATCCACGCCAATCGTGCGCGCGCGCCCAACGGCGGCAACCACAATATCAGCCGCACGGCACTCGGCAGCAAGGTCGCGCGTATGTGTATGGCACGTCGTCACGGTCGCATTGCGCGCCGTAAGCATGGCAGCAACAGGACGCCCGATCACCAGCGAGCGCCCGACCACAGCAACCTTAGCTCCATCCAGCTCAACGCCATAATGATCCAGCAAAGCAAGCACGGCTTCGGCTGTGCAGGGGGCAAAACCCTCACCGCGCCCCGAAAGCGTGGTGAGCAGCGAAGCCGGCGTCATGGAGTCAACGTCCTTGGCGGGATCGAGTGCCGAGGCAACCGCATCCTCATCAAGCCCAGCAGGCAGCGGGCGAAACATCAGGCAGCCATGAACAGCTGGGTCGGCGTTAATGTCCTCGATGGCCGTCAACAGCTCGTCCTGCGAAACATCGGCAGAAAGCAAAACGCGACGAGCCTCAATCCCCACTTTTTCGCAGCGCTTGAGCGCACCGCGCTCGTAGGATAGGTCGTCTTCGCGTTCACCTACACGCACGATAGCCAACGTCGGAACAACGCCCCGCTCGCGCAGGACTGCGCAGCGAGCAGCAAGTTTCTCAGTCAAAGCGCGAGCAACGGGAGCACCCTTCAGCAGTTCAGCCATGACTATCCCCTCTTCCTGGCTGCGTCGGCGGCGCGGCGCGCCAGCGCATCGGCGCGCGGCAACCACGTGTCGAGCAGCTCATCGCACGCGGTCTCGAGCTCCTCGGCGCGCGCCCGGTCCTTCATAGACGTGGTGTTGGCAAAGAGCGTCAAGCTCGCGCCCTGCATAGCGGAACGGCAGAACACGGCGCCGCACGCCACATCGGACAGCAGCTGACGCGAACCCTTGTCGGCCATGTCCTCGAGCAGCGCCAGCGCACGCCCGCAGGCATCCATAATGCGATACGGCGGCATAGCGGCCACATGCAGCGCATCCTGAATCGCGGTCGCTCGAGCCGGATCGTCACGCGGAATACCGTACGCCGCGGACACCTGCCCATAGGCACGAACGTCCTCGGCAACCAACTCGACAAGCTCCTGGGCCAGCTCATCAGCATGGGCAAACGCACGCGTCAGGTCATCCGCACGATCAGCAAGCGCGGGATTGGTCGCACCGTAGCGGGCAACCATTCCGCACAGCGAGGCGCCCAGCGCGCCCACAAAGGCGCTCGCGCTGCCACCGCCGGGAACCGGCTCGCGCGCGGCCAGCGCCTCGGCAAACCCGCGGCAGGTCTTGTCCATCATCTCTTGGCTCATACACATGCACCTTCAAGTCATATACATCGGTCGGGTGGCAACCGCCGACCGACCGCATCGATCACGTAATGGTGCTAAGTCTAGCCCATAAGCACATGAGCGTCAGCGCACCTGGCCATCGCGGATTTCTATGGCACACGATAGGCGGCAGCGACACAAACATGGGACACATGGCCCACCTTTCGAGACTCCCGGGCAGCGGCAACTGGGGCATACATATAGGTAAGGAGCCCTATGTTGGGGCAAGCTCATCACGGCGCCGGACGACGAATGGAGGAATAACCGCACAGTAAACAAAGGCATCATGTGCATGCGTAACCGCCGCCCCAGCGATCCGCGGCGCACGATGTCCCTGGCAGACAAGGAGGACGCCACCATGAAGAAAAAGACCCTATCGATTCTTTCCCTTTGCATCGCCCTCTTTGCCGCATTTGCCCTTGTCGGCTGCGGCGGGAGCGCATCGGGCGGAAGCGGCAGCACCGCCAAGAGCGAGAGCAGGGAAAAGGCCCCCGTCGCCGAAAAGACTGACTTTATCTGGTTTAAGGTCGAGATGCCCGAGAGCGTTGGCGTGAGCGACTCCGCCGGCAAGAACGCCGACAGGGTCCAGCTCACCTTCCCCGAGAACGAGAACGCCTCGGCCGATCGCTTTATCCCCGTTTGGAAAAAAGCGCTGACGGCCGAGGAATCCCACGCCGACCAGGCGGAAAAGAAGGGGGATACGTTCCAGTGGAAGGATGGCGGGTCCGTCGAGTATAACGGCAGGACGTGGCTCGTCGGAACATACGAGGACAACAGCGGCATCTCAACCATGCTTTTTACCGACGTTGAGCCGGGAAGCGTCTACGTCCTCATCTCGAACTTCGACCAGCACAAGAAAGAAGCCGAGACGCTCCTCAACTCCATCGAGTTCCCCGATGACATGGAAGAGGCAGTTTCCGAGGCACGCGAAGTCGAGATTTCGAGCATCGAGATCAAGTAACGGGACACCCGCACGTGCCTATGCGCACCCGCGTACACGCGCCCCATTAAAACAACGGGCACCCAACCCCGGGGAGGGCCGACAGCATCGGCCCTCCCCTCTTTTGCGTCCGAGCATATTGCCACTTAACGGCGCAAATCCGGCCCTCAGAATGGGACACATGGCCCACCCGAACGAGCCGCCCGCGCGTACAGTAAAGACAGGTAATCCATGGGCGGTTACAGATCGAGGAGGACACGACCATGAAAAAGAAGGCCTTTGCGATTCTCACCCTCTGCATCAGTCTCTTTGCCGCGGTTGCCCTGGTGGGTTGTGGCGGAAGCGGTGGCGCTACCGGCAGCAGCGGTGGCGGCGGCGCGGAAAAGCCAACCGTGGATATGAGGACCGACTTCATTTGGTTTAAGGTCGAGGTCCCCGAGGGCGTCGAGATTACCGACGTTGCCGGCGACACGGCCGACAGGGCCCAGTTTAAGTTCACCAAGAGCGAGCACGCCAGCGACCGCTTCATCCCCGTCTTCGACCCTGACAAGAACGCCGACGAGCTGTTTGACTACGAGGCCAAGTGGAAGACCGACTTTGAGTGGACCGAGAATGATCCCGTCAAGTACAACGGCAAGACCTGGCGCAACGCTTCCTATACACACTCGGGCGGCGTGACGACTGAGTACTTCACCGACGTTGACGGCGGCAGCGTGTACGTGCGCATCGACAATGTCGAAGAGCACAAGGACGCCGTCGAGACCATGATGAAGTCCCTGGAGTTTGCCGATGATATCGCCAAGGCCAAGACCGAGGCCATGGACGTCAAGCTCGACGATATCGAGATCAAGCGCTAAGCGACTCGCGAGCGTAACGGGAAACACGAGCGCAGTGCAAACAAGCGACGGTGCCCCAGCGTTTCGTACTAAGGGAGGATCGGCTCGCCGGCCCTCCCTTTCTTATGCCGATAGCCGGCGAACGCGAGGGTGCCGGACGGCAAAACCACCCCCAGCGCGGTAGCAACACAAATAGACAAGCGCCCCAACGCGTCCGCCCGCCGATTAATAGCACCGCGCAGACAATTAAGCCAACACGTTTAGACATCCGGGCAGTATAGTGACCAAAACGAGCGCATAACCGCACCCCGCGAATGGAGGAGTTATGACCGAACACCACGCCATCAGTCGTCGAGCATTTACGCTGGGCCTAGGACTCGCAGCATTGTCGCCATTTGCAAGCCTGCCCGAAACCGCGGCGCTGGGCCTTCCCGTGCGCGCGGCATTTGCAGAAGACACGCCCACACCGGCGGCCACCCTCGACAAGTTCGTCATTCGCCTTCGCCCCGCGGGCTATTTTCGCACCGCGAGCGTCAACCAAGACGGCAACGTTCGCGGCAACGTCTGCCACCTGTTTAATGACGGCACGTCCAGCAAACTCATCCTTGAACACGTAGTGACCGATGCAGATAATACAAATTGGTATGCCATCCGCACCTTACTCAATTTCGAAGAGCATAAAAAGACGGGCTACAGCATTTGGTCGGTCGACGGCGACTCGGACAAAGATGGAAAGGTCATCCACGTATGGAGTGGCGAGTATGACGACAAGCCCAGCCGCGCTTTTGCGTTTAAACGCCAGTCAAACGGAACCTATATCATCCGAGACCGGACGGTCGAGAAAGAAACCGAGAAAAAAGACATTAAGTACCTGGCAATAGAATCGGACGGCAAAGACCAGGACAGCAATAAGATCTGCCATAAGAGTAAGAGCATTCCGTGGGAGCTCGAACTTATCGGTTACGATATGAAAAAGAACGATGCCACGGTTAGCAGCCTCGACTGGATCACGTACAGCAGCTACGTCGACGGGCCCTGTTGGATGAAATACGTCGACAACAGCAAGTTCCTCGACGAACTGAGCATCCCGGGCACGCACGATTCGGGCACCTGCAGCGTGGACAATGACACCGAGCCCCAATCCTCCCAAGCAAAATGCCAGCAGGATTACATCCCCACGCAGTTGCTCGAAGGCATTCGCTACTTTGATATCCGACTTGGAAAGAACGACGAGAACGGCGACCCCGGCATCGACCACGGAGCTTGTTACCTGCTCAAAAAAGACGGGAACTTTATGCATCTCTCCGATGTCATCGGGTACTTCAATACGTTTTTGAGCGAAAACCCGACAGAAGCGCTCATCATGCTCGTGTCGCGGGGCAATGGCGAGGCTACCAACGAAAGCCTCACGACGGCCTTTGGCAAGGTTTTGGATGAGAACCCCGACCTGTTCTACACATCGAGTCGCATCCCCACGCTGGGCGAGGTGCGCGGAAAGATCGTCCTGCTGCGTCGGTTTGGGCTCGCCGGCAACAGCGTAAGCAGCCACACATGGGGCCTCGACCTCACCCAATGGGACGACAAAATCGCAGCACACACCGACAGCACCTCTATGTGTCTCGTTCGAGACGAGCGGGGCTTTGAAGCCGTGGGGAAAACGGGTGACGAAGAGCCCTATTGCACCAAGGTATACGCCCAGGACCATTACGAATGCACAGGAACCGACAAAATCGGCTGGGTCGATATGGCGCTGCAGGAGACAACCAAGCTCGCCCGCATCATTGTGGACGTCGAGGACAATGACAGGGCCAAGGTAAAGGTCCTGGAGCACAGCTGGTGTATCAACTACACCAGCTGCACGAACTACAAGCAAGGAAGCAATCCTTTTACCGCAGCACGAGTGGTCAACGAGCATCTATACAAGAGCCAGTATATAAACAGCACCGGAAATGAGAGCACAAAGGAGGACTGCCTCAAGCACATTGGCATCATTGCGTCCGACTTTGTTGATGCGGCACTGGCCCGAAGCATCTACCAGCGCAATTACGATGCGAAGCACAAGCAGACCGTTTCGTACTACCTCCCGACCCGTATGCGCATGACATACGGCGACTCGTTGAGCGATGCCTCGCTCCAGGATGGAAAGACCGTTGGCGAGGGTCATTTCCGCCTCGTCGACAGCAGCAACGTACTCAACGTAGCAGCCTCGGGCCGTGCATTTGCCATCGAATACGTTGATGTCGACGCCCTGGGCAACGAGACCGTTACGGGGCTGCAGGGTTTCGTGCCCATCGATATCGACCCGCGCGCGCTGACGCCCCATTTTGAGGGGCTTGAAGGCCTTAAGGCCGGCGAAGACGTGCGCGCCAAGATTGCGGCATCACTCGAGGGCAAGCTCGAAACCGATGCCTGCACGGCCCAGCTCGAGTTTGTGCACGACGCGAACGGCGCTCCGGGCACAGCAATGGCCGAGGGCGAAACATTTGCCGCAGGAACGTACTGGGTGCGCGTGAAAGGCCTTTTGGGCGACGCGGCACAGAACTACACGCTCGCCAGCGACGAAGCCGCAAGCTTTACCGTAGCGGCCTCGGGCAGTGCAGGCGGCACCGGCACCGGCAACGGCACCAACGCGAGCAGCACCGACAAGAACGGCAAGGACAACAAGGGCAAGGGCTCGGGCGGAAAACTCGCCGACACGGGCGACGGCTCTGGCATCGCCGCCGGGCTCGCCGCTGCCGCCGTGGCGACGACGGTCGCCGGCACAGCAATGCTTGCCAGTGACCGCGAAAACGCTGGGGACGATAGCGAATAGGCAAGCCGGCCTTTTAGACACATCGACTCAATCGGGGGCGCAGAATACCATTCTGCGCCCCCGATTTTTACCGTGACCCGAACGCCGCCATAGGCTACATCACCATGTTCAGCGCGTTAACAAACTCCTGGGCCTTCGCACGGCTGCTCAGGCTAAAGACACAAGCAGTCAACAGCCTGTTACGTAGGAAAACGTCGCGGCCCTTGATCCTGTTGACCCCCGTGATGTCCTTAAGATAGACAATCTCGGTGTGCTTGCCGCCGAAAGTACCCTTCTTGAGCACCTCAATACGATTGGGGTAAATCTTGACGTCTTTAAACCTACCCGAACCCTTGTCCTGAAACAGCAAGGTGTTGTTGTCCATGCATGTCACTCCCATGGGGTTCGTGAAAACTGTCTCTATTGCCACATTTTAGTCACTTCGGGAATCCTGCGCGAAGGCGCTAGGCGACATTGGAATTCGAGTCCGCGCGAGGACTTTTAATGAAGTGCCCGGCACTTCCCCGCAACACAAAAACGGGGCAGTCCGCAGGAGTGCGGACTGCCCCGCTCCTCTAACTATCGCATCGCAGCGCCAACCGGCTGCACTTCCCTACTTCCCAAATATCGCAGCGAACAAGCCCCTGCGTTTGGGCTTTTCTTCTCGGTAGGAACCCTCGGCAACCGCTGCAACCTGGCGCGGTTGCTCGCCGCCTCCACGGCGCACGATCTGGTATAGGAACGGCGATTTAACGTATTTGACCTCGACGGGCGTGGCATGCACGGTGCTCTCGCCGGACAGATGCAGGCTCGGATTGAGCGACGCCACCACATGCGTCTCACGCTTGTCGCTAAACGCTACCGCTGCCGCACGACCCGTCTGGCCGTTTACGGCAATGCGCACCTGCTCGCCATCGCGGCTGTCAGTCGCCGGACGATCGACAAAGTAGACCGGCACCATCACCAGACCGTCTTTATGCTTGCGGGCCTTGCGCGCCCAGGCGCGGATGCTCTTTTTATTGAGCCCCAGCACCGCCTCGGCATCGTTGCCTGCAATGTCGAGCGCCAGCTTATCAATAACCACCTGGTCCTTGGTGGACGCATCGACGGAGACAACGCGGAAGTCGCCCTCCTGCATGGCAGGGTCGAACGGTCCCACCTTGCCAAAGTCCCACGGCTCCAAAATGCCCATAAGACGAACGTCCAGGTAGTTTGCCCGCGGATACGCCCAATCGAGCACCTCGTAGTACACCAAAATCTCCTTGCTCAGGCCCTTGCCCGGGAAGGACGCCATCATACGCAAGTCCGCGAGCGCCATGGGGAAGTAGAAGAGCATCATGTCATTTTGAATCGCGTCTTCCACGTCGTGCCCGGCAAAGGCGTCGGGGTACTGGCGCACCAGCTGCAGTGCATTGGCACGCGCCTGCTGCGGAGTGATCTCGCAGGGAATGCCCTGCTCGGGTACATACTCCGCACCAACGCCCATGGTCAGGCGTTTGCTAAAAGTACCGGGCTTGAGCAGGTCGGCAACGCCGATCTTATTGCCGCAGGACGGGCACTCAAACACGCGCTGGGTCGATGGCCCCTCAAAGGACGCACCGCAGAAGGGGCAGGGAATGCTCACATGCGTAGCCTCTTGGAACTCCTGCGCCGTGCCGCGATCCTCCCACAGCAGATGCTCCAGAACCGACTGATTGCGCCAGTGCGCATTGAAGAAATACCAGTCCGGGTCTACCGGGCGCTCGAGCTGCGACACATGGGTGAGCTTAAGTAGCCCATCCACCACTGTCAACGGCGTATGACGAATGCCCAGGGCACTCTTGGGCTCCCCCACATCGGCCTGCCACGGAACGACCGTGCCGCAATAGGCGCACTCAAAGCTGCGTTTAGCCTGGTGCGAGTACATAGGGCCGCCGCAGTTTTGGCATTTAATGGCAAACATCTCGTCCATGGAAACGTCCTCCTTTACGCAGGGGCTGTCGACATTAAGTATGTCGAGCAAACAGGCACATGCCCATACCCATGTGGCCCAAAATGGAGCACTCGGTCAGACAAGAAGCCCCACTCGTTAGCGCGGGCAGACCATTGCTGCATTTTCTGAGCACCGGCGCACGGTGCGCCCATGCGAGCTACACTATCCCCTTAACGAGAATGCGAGGAGATACGCCATGCTATTTGTAAATCGGCTGGTACATACGCTTGTTCCCGGCAGCGAGGGCGAGCCGGTCGATGCATCCTGCCGTACCAACGCGGGCTTTGCCGCAAGCCTCATCTGCATTGGCCTCAACATTACCCTGTGCCTAGCCAAGGGCATCGCGGGCCTGCTCGCCGGCTCTGTCTCGCTCATCGCCGACGCTTTCAACAACCTCTCCGACGCCTCGAGCAACATCGTGAGTCTGCTCGGGTTCCGCCTTGCCAGCCGCCCGGCAGACGAGGGCCACCCTTACGGCCACGGCCGCTACGAGTACCTGGCCGGTCTGTTTGTCGCCGTCTTGGTTTGTGCCGTCGGCATCAACCTAATCCTCGAGTCGGTCACCAAGATCATCAAACCTTCCCCCACTGCATATTCGGCGCTCTCCTTAGCCGCCCTCGTCTTGTCCATGCTCGTTAAGCTCTGGATGGCCGCGTTCAACCGCACGCTGGGCGACCGCATCGACTCGGAGACGCTCATCGCCACGGCGCAGGACTCCAAAAACGACGTCATCACCTCGGGCTCGGTCTTAGTGGCGGCACTTATTTCGCAAACGACCGGCTTTGACCTCGACGGCTGGGCGGGCCTGGGCGTGGGCATCTTCATCTGCATCAGCGGCATGGGCCTGGTGCGCGACGCCATCAGCCCGCTGCTGGGACAAGCGCCCGACCCCAAGCTCGTCCAGGAAATCCGCGATAGGATTATGTCGTATCCGCAGGTCTTGGGCACACACGACCTGATGGTGCACGACTACGGCCCCGGCCGTCAGTTTGCCAGCGCCCACGTGGAAATGCCCGGCGAGGGCGACGCATTTGAGCACCACGAGATCCTGGACACCATCGAGCACGACATCAAGCGCCAGATGGGCATTGGCATCACGCTGCACTGCGACCCCATCGCGACAACCGGCGATGATCTGCGCGGCTGGGTCAAGCGCGGCGTCATGCAGATCGACCCCGCGCTTTCCATCCACGACCTTCACGAACACGATGGCTTTGTGTCATTTGACCTGGTGCGTCCCGACGGCTTTGACATATCCGACGAGGAGCTGCTGGAGCTCGTCACGCGCATCGTGCACGAGCGCCGACCCGACGTCTCGTGCGTCGTCACGTTTGATTCGGGCTTTAGCTCGCCCGACCGTCCGGCTGAACAGCTGTAGCCCGCTTAACAGCTAGTTTCCCTGCGCGTCCGAGATGCCGTTTTGTAGGGCGTTCCAGGCATCCGTCGCCAAGCCGCCCAAGTTCTGCGCGGCATCGCCCAGGTTTTGTGCCGTATCGCCCAGCTCTTGCGCCTTGTCTCCCAACTCCTGTGCCTTGTTGCTCAAGTCCTCAAGCGTATTGGAGCTCGAGCTGTCGGTACCGCTTTGTCCGTCGGACGAGTTGCCCGAGCTGTTCTTGTGCGTGAGCTGAATTTCGAGGTTGCCGCTGTCGTTATAGTAGGCAGAAGTAACGACCCAGTTGGCATCGACAACGGGCGTTGAGCCATCATCGGTCAGGACCACGGCATTCGAAAGATCGGCGCCGCGCGACTTGAGGAGCTTCTTGGCGTTGGACCAGTACTGCCCCGGGATATCGCTCAGATCGACGGTGCTAGACGAGGCGAACTCGGTTTGCTCGGCAGTGGTATCGGCCGTTGAACTCCCTCGCTTGTTGAGCATGCCCGACACGATGGCAAACACAACCGACAGCGCAAAGAAGATCGCCAGTACGATGAGGATCTTCTTGATCACGCTCGACGAACGCGACGGCTTCTTCTCCTCGTCCTCGCCATATTGCGGAATCGACTTGGGGTACTCGCGATACGGCTCGCGCGACTCGTAGCGAGGCTGCGCAGTGCGAGGCATATACGTCGTCTGCTGAGGCTGCGGAATGGGATTCTGCGGCAGGTTGTCATAGGGATTCGGCGTCGAGGCAGCATAAGAATCCTGCGGCGTGTAATCAAACGGATCCGGAGCTGCGTTGCCATAGGGGCCTTGCGAAGATGCAGCGTAAGAATCCTGCGCCGTGTCGCCATAGCCCATAACCCGGGTGGGCTCGGCAGAAGGCTGCGTCGCGGCGGGGTCGGTATAACCGGGGTTGGGAACAACGCGGGTCGCATCGGCGCTATCGCCAGCCTGCGCGGAACCGTAGCCGCCCATCACGGTTGTTTTGTCCTGATCCATGCAACGATTCCTTTCCGTCGCTCGTGAGCATCAAGTTATCCATGCATTCTACCCGCGCAAAAACCTATGATGGGCAGAGCCCGTCGGTATCTACAAGACATGCGCGGGCCTAAGGATAAAAAAGCCCCGCCGGGCCTTGTGGGCACGGCGGGGCGGGCTAACAGCTATGGACAGCAGACTTAGAACAGGCCGGTGATGTTGCCGTCGTTGTCGACGTCGATGTTTTCGGCCGCGGGCACCTTGGGCAGGCCCGGCATGGTCAGAACACTGCCGGTCAGCGCGACCACAAAGTGGGCGCCGGCAGAAACCTTGAGCTCGCGCACCGTGATGCGGAAGTTCTCGGGAGCGCCCAGGGCCTTGGCGTTGTCGCTAAAGCTGTACTGCGTCTTG
Source organism: Collinsella sp. TF11-5AC (assembly GCF_003436775.1). Lineage (NCBI taxonomy): Bacteria > Bacillati > Actinomycetota > Coriobacteriia > Coriobacteriales > Coriobacteriaceae > Collinsella > Collinsella sp. TF11-5AC. The sequence continues at coordinate 49,737 of NZ_QSQO01000013.1, read as the reverse complement.
GCGACGCACACCGGCAGGTTGCCAAAGCCGTTCTCGCGCAGCTCGGCGAGCTGGCGCTTGGCGGCCGGCGTAAAGTCAACGCCGTCGGCGCGGTAGACCTTGGTGGCAACGGCCTCGAGGGCATCAGCGACATCAGCGCCGTCCTCATAGGCAAACTTGAGCTCGCTCGGCTGCTCAATCAGACGCATGACCTCATCGGCAAGCTCGAGCGCGCCCTCGCCGCCCTTGGCCCAGACCTCGGAAAGCTTAACGTTGACGCCGAGCTTCTGACACTCGGACTCGATGAGCGCAAGCTCGGCCTCGGTGTCCGTCGGGAAGCGGTTGATGGCGACTACGCAGGGCAGACCATAAACGTTCTGGATGTTGTCGACGTGACGCAGCAGGTTGGGCATGCCGGCCTTGAGTGCCTCGAGGTTCTCCTCGTTGAGGTCGGCCTTGGCGACGCCACCGTTGTACTTCAGCGCACGAGCGGTCGCGACGACCACGACGGCGCTGGGGCGAACGCCCGTCATGCGGCACTTGATGTCGAGGAACTTCTCGGCACCCAAATCGGCACCGAAGCCGGCCTCGGTAATGGCGACATCGCCAAAGCGCATCGCCATACGCGTGGCCATGATGGAGTTGCAGCCGTGGGCAATATTGGCGAAGGGACCGCCGTGGACAAACGCGGGCGTACCCTCGAGCGTCTGCACCAGATTGGGCTTGAGCGCATCCTTAAGCAACGCGGCCATGGCACCCTGGGCCTTAAGGTCACGGGCGCGAACGGGCTCGCCGGCATAGCTGTAGCCGACAACAATCTCGCCCAGGCGCTCCTTGAGGTCGTTAATGCTCGTAGACAGGCACAGGATTGCCATGACCTCGGAGGCGACGGTGATATCGAAGCCGTCCTCGCGCGGCACGCCCTGGGCCTTACCGCCAATACCGTCGATGACGTGGCGCAGCTGACGGTCGTTCATATCGACGACGCGCTTCCAAGTGATGCGTTTAACGTCGATGCCAAGCTGGTTGCCCTGCTGAATATGGTTGTCGAGCATGGCGGCCAGCAGGTTGTTGGCAGCACCGATGGCATGGAAGTCGCCGGTAAAGTGCAGGTTGATATCCTCCATGGGGATGACCTGAGCCCAGCCGCCGCCGGCAGCGCCGCCCTTAACGCCAAAGACGGGGCCAAGCGAAGGCTCGCGCAGGGCCACGGCGCTCTTGACGCCGCGACGGCGCAGGCCGTCGGCCAGACCGATGGTCGTGGTGGTCTTGCCCTCGCCCGCAGGCGTTGGGTTGATGGCGGTCACGAGGACGAGCTTGGCCTGGTGATCAGTCGGCTCGTTGAGCAGTGAATAATCGACCTTAGCCTTGTCGAAGCCGTACGGAATCAGGTGCTTAACGTCGACGCCGGCGTTCTTGGCCACCTCGGTAATAGGCAGCGGCGTGACAGAACGTGCGATTTCGATGTCAGTAGGCATGGGCGGTCCTTTCGTTACCGAATGAGAAAAAGACCAATTCAGCATAGCACGGGCGCGCAATAGTAAAACACCCGTAACCGATGAATGGCGATATGTTTATCCAATGCTCAGCGATAGCTTAACAGCCCGCCAAAACAAAGCGCCCTAAATGGTAGGTTCAATCCCCAAGTGCTCAAAGGTGCGAAGCGTTGCCTGGCGGCCCTGGGGCGTGCGAATCATCAAGCCGCACTGCAGCAGATAGGGCTCATAGACATCCTCGAGCGTTCCCGGGTCCTCGCCCACCGCGCTGGCAAGCGTTGTCAGGCCCACGGCACGTCCGGAGAACGTCTTAGCGAGTGTCTCCAAAATGCGAATATCCATCCAGTCCAGACCAAGCTCATCGATCTCGAAGAACTCGAGCGCCTGGCGACAGATATCGAGCTCGATGGGACCGTTGCCACGCACCTGTGCGTAATCGCGCACGCGCTTGAGCAGGCGGTTGGCAAGACGTGGCGTGCCGCGCGAACGCGAGCCGATCTCGAGTGCACTGGGATGGTCGATCTTCACGCCCAGAATAGTCGCCGAGCGCGTCACAATCTGCGCGAGCTCTTCGACTGTGTAGTAATCCAGGCGATATGAAATGCCAAAGCGGTCGCGCAACGGGCCGGTCAACATGCCTGAGCGGGTCGTTGCCGCTACCAGCGTAAACTTGGGGATATCCAGGCGAATCGAGCGCGCCGCCGGACCCTTGCCAATCACGATATCGAGGGCAAAGTCCTCCATCGCGGGGTACAGGACCTCCTCGACCGAACGGTTGAGGCGGTGGATCTCGTCGATAAACAGCACATCACCCGGCTGCAAGTTAGTAAGGATGGCCGCCAGGTCGCCCGTGCGCGCGATGGCGGGACCACTCGTGGTCTTGATCTGAGCGCCCAGCTCGTTGGCGATAACGGTGGCCAGCGTGGTCTTGCCCAGGCCCGGAGGACCCGAGAAGATCACGTGGTCGAGCGTCTCACCACGGCTCTGCGCCGCTTCGATCAGCACGCACAGGCTCTGCTTGATGTGCTCCTGGCCGCAGTAATCGTCCAGGCGCTGGGGGCGCAAAGTGCGGTCGACATCAAGGTCCTCGGCCGTCAGCTCCGAGCCCACCATGCGCTCGCCGTGTGCCATGGATGCCGCCGGCGAGTTACCGGGCGTCGCCCACAGGTCCTGAGAGTCATCGGCTTCCCACATCACGCATCCATTCCGAGTCGCTTAAGCGCCGCGCCGAGCAGATCCTCGACACGCATATCCTGCCCATCATACCCGCTCAGGGCGACCTCGGTCTCCTGCGGGCTAAAGCCCATGGAGAGAAGCGCCGCACGGGCGTCATCGATGGCCGAGGCAGCGGCAGCGGACACGGGCATCGCAACCTGTCCGGGAATCACGTCGACCGGCACAAAGCCCTTATCCTTGGCAAAGGTGCTCTTGAGTTCCAGGATCAGACGCTGAGCTGTCTTTTTGCCAACACCGGGCACCTTGGCCATGCCCTTGTCATCCTCGGCCATCACCAGCGAATACAGCTGCCCCACGGTATAGGTGGAAAGCACGGCGAGCGCCAAGCGCGGGCCAACGCCCGAGACAGACACGAGCCGATCGAACATCGTGCGCTCATCCTTAGAGGAAAAACCGAAAAGTGTCATGGCGTCCTCGCGCACCTGCATACGCGTGTAGAGGCGGACCTCGCCGCCGGGCGTCGGCAACGTGGCCGCAGTGCTGCCCGAGATGCCGAGCTCAAAGCCAACGCCCGACACATCGACGACAGCAGAGCTCATCGTGGCCTCGACAAGCGTTCCGTGGAGCTGGGAGATCATCAGTATCCGGTTCCTCTCTGTTGATAGAACTCGCCGCCGGTAAGCGCCCGGGTGCGGCTGAGGTTAACGTGGCAGATGGCGCAGGCCAGGGCATCGGCGGCATGGTCGGGATGCGGGTCGTGATCGAGCTGCGTGAGCGTGCGCACCATGTAGGCGACCTGCCGCTTATCTGCGGCACCGGTACCCACCACAGCCTGCTTGATCTGCATAGGCGTGTACTCGCCGATCTCGAGCGCGCACTCCGAAAGCGCCACGAGCGCGGCACCGCGGGCATGTGCCGTGGGGATTGCCGAGCGGACATTAGCGCCAAAGTAGATGCTCTCGATGGCAGCGGTATCGGGTCGATAACGCTCCACGACACCCTTGAGGTCGCGGGCGATATGCGACAGGCGCACCGCGAGCGGACTACCCGCGCTGGTCTCGATACAACCGTAGGCACGGCAGCGAACCTCGCCACGCCGCTCCTCGATAATCCCCCAACCCGTATGGGCCAAACCGGGGTCAATGCCCAAGATAACCAAGCCAACCTCCCCTCGCCACAAGCGCAGCGCAAGACAAGGCCCCGCGCATCATTCACGAACGTCTGTTCTAGAATAACACAACGGGGCCAAGATGCTCAGTTGAAGTGTCAGGGTTGGAAGCGAATCCTACCCCCAGTTTAGTTCTGCGAGAAGAATGGGAACTGTCGGGGATCCACCGGCGGATGCGACATCGGGCCATCCTGGGGACCACCTTGCGAGCCGCCCTGACCGCCCATCATCTTATCGATGGCGTCCTGAACCTCGCCCTCGAACTTCTTCATTCCCTCGTGCAAACGACGCCGACCGTCCTCGGAGCGCAGCTCCTCCATCTGCTCGGGCGAAATACCCAGTAGCTCGCCCAGCACGCCCATCATCTCGTTTCGCATGCGCTCACTCGTATCCTCGTCAGCAAAACGGCGCACCTCGGCGCGCGCCAGCGAATCGACCGACATACGCTCCTTGCCATTAAGCCCCAGGTCGGACCAGGCGAGCATGTACGGCCAAGAGCGCTCGGCAAACGAGCGGGATGAGACGATCGGTGCCGTCGGCAATATGCGGCGGGCAGCCTCACCCTGTCGAACGAGCATCAGCAGCAGCGAGCAGGCCTCAGGCTTGCCAGCGGCCATCGGGATGTCGTCGAAAGATCGATTGCGGTCCACGTGCGCCTCGAGCGCGCCATCGACCTCACCCGGTTCGAGCCCACCGAGCAGCTGCGCCGCGCGGTCGAGCATGTCGACCGGACCGTCGAGCGTCGAGAGCGCTTGCGCCAGCACGCGCTCCATGCAATCCTCCACCGCGTTGAGCGTCACGAGCTCTTGGGGCACCACGGCAGACGCGCGGTTGCGCACGCGCGCCACAAACTCGAGGGTCGACAGATACACATCGCCAAAGGGTGCGTAATCGCCCTGGTAGCCACCGCAAAGCGCCGGTGCCGCCAACGCGTACTCGGTCTTGGAAAGCGGGCTCAGAGCCATCGCGCCCAGTTCGAGCGCCGTGTCCTCCAGCATAAGGCCCAGCGTGCGCGAACGCAGGCGCTCGGCATCGCCCGCCGACACATCGCGGTCGAGTACGCGCGCCGCATCCGGCGCATCACGCTCAACCGTGCGAATATGCAGGCGCTCGGCAATCGCGCGAACGGCGGCGCATCGGGCGGCCTCAGCCTCTTCCTGCGCCGGCGTAAAGATGCGGTTGCGGTCCAACACCAGGCCGATCACGTTGCGCGAGCCCAATGCATCGACAGCCAGCGCCGCAAGCAAGGACGACGGCAGATCGCCCTCGAGCGCCACCACAGCACGCGACGCACCGTGGGCTCGGGCGTTGTCGCGCACGGCGAGCACCAGCGCCTGCCACAACCACTCCTCGGAACGAAACTCGGGCAGCTCGTGGTCCTCCAAGGCATCGAGCATCACGCCGCGCTGAATCTCCTGAACCAGCAGGCTCTCCTCAAAACACGGCGCCTGGGCCACCACGCGACCACAGTCGTCGAGCACAAACGACCCGCCGGTATACACCGACTCGTCATAGGCACCGACCGGCGCCATGCAGGCAAACCATACGCTGCGCTTGGACGCGATCTTACGGTAGGCACCGCTGCGAACGGCGGCGATGGCGGCCGTCTCGCGGTCGGTCATATCAAACGCGTTGAACTGAAAATAGGCGATGAGGTCGACGCCGGTCGGCAGCATCTCGAGCTCGCGGTCCAAGTCGAAGATCACGGCGATACGCACGCCGTCCACGTCAAACACCGGCGGCGCCCAACGGGCATCGCCGTTCCCACCGCGCTGCAGGGCAATGCTCGAACGGGCCGGCACCACATGGCCGTCCTTGAGCATCATGTAGTCGAGCAGGGGCTGGCCCTCAAACGAAACCGCCGCGGGCACGATGCAGATCATATCGAGTTCTTGGATACGCTCGGCAACGCCCGTCAGGCTCGTCAGCATGTCGTGCTCAAAGTCGGCAGCGCCCACCAAGCCGCCGGGCAGGGCTCCCATAAAGAGCGGAGCCGGCACGCACAGCACGCGCGCACCGCGCTCGTGGGCCAGGCGCGCCTGGTCCTCGATGCGACCGCAAATGCCCTCAATATCACCCAGGCGCATATCAATCTGTGCAAGTGCGAGCTTCATGGCCCAGCCCTTTCCGTCGTAAATCGTCGTTGTCGTAGTAAAAGCGCCGGCCGCATAATGCAGCCGGCGCTCGCATGTGCATATGCTAGCTATGATACCCCGAGCGGGGGCGCGCTCCTAGAACGTCGCGGACCACAGCCCATGCAGGTTGCAGTAGGCATAGACGGTACCGGTCTTGGAGCCGCCGGCGAAAAACGTCGCGGGCTTCATGCCGGGCTCAAGGTAATGGACCTCTAAGCGGCCCTCGGCCTCAAGCGCAATCCACTCGATGTAGTGCTCGGGCAGCATGGGGTGCTCCGTCGAACCCACGCGTGCGCGAATGACGTGACCGTCGCGCTCGATCTCGACAACAGGCACGTGCTTCTCGTGCGCTGCATCCTCGGTGTTCGCGGTCAGCTCCGTGCAGCCGGCAGGGGTCGCAACGCCGTCGCCAAGGGCGGCAACGAGTTTGCCGTCGGAGTCCTTAAAGAATTTCGCCATGATGTTCTCCTTTGCTGATGTGCCAATATTCCTGATGGTTCTTATGCCCAAAGGCAGACAAACCATCCACGGCATTGCAAATGAACACATAACGGGCGCGTTAAGCGGTCGATGCCGGGGCGCGTCGGCAATTCCGAGCGCCCGGCTACGTATGCATCAGCGCGCAGGCTAGCGTCCCTCGCCGCCCAGCAGCGCCAGGACATCCTCGCGCGTGAACAGCGCCGACGAGATGCCGTCGCCGCCGAGCACGCTGTTGACCAGATCGCGCTTGGACTCCTGCATCTGCATGATGCGCTCCTCGATCGTGTCCTTGGCGATGAGCTTGTACACGGTCACGGTATGTTGCTGGCCAATACGATGCGCGCGGTCGGTCGCTTGGTCCTGCGCCGCCACGTTCCACCACGGGTCGTAGTGGATGACCACGTCGGCCGCCGTCAGGTTGAGGCCCACGCCGCCCGCCTTGAGCGAAATCAAAAAGACCGGAACCTCGCCCGCTTGGAACTGCGCGACCATCTTGGCGCGGCTCTCCTTGGACGAAGCACCCGTGAGCTTAAGGAAGGCGATGTCCTCCTTAGCTAAGCGCTTGCCGATGATATCGAGCATACCCGTAAACTGGCTGAACAGCAGGATGCGATGCCCGCCGTCGAGTGCGCCGTGCACGAGCTCCATGCAAGCGTCGAGCTTGGCGCTCCCCGCCTTGTAATCCTCGTAGTGTAGACGCGGGTCGCAGCAGATCTGACGCAGCTTGGTGAGCTCGGCGAGCACCTTGAGCTTGTCTTTCTTAAACTCGGATGCCTCACGGTGCTGCACCTGCTGGGCGATGCGGTCTTGGTTTGCCAGGTAAAGCTTGCGCTGCTCGCCGGTGAGCTGAGCCACGACGGTGTCCTCGATCTTTTCGGGCAGATCGTCCACCACGTCTTCCTTGACACGGCGCAGCACAAACGGCGACACGAGCGCCTGAGGGCGAGCGGCGCTGTCGCCCTCGGCATGCTCAACGGGGCTCTCAAAACGCTTGGCAAACGACTCGCGCGTGCCCAGCAGGCCCGGCATCAAAAAGTCGAAGATGCTCCAGAGCTCGGACAGGCGGTTTTCGATAGGCGTTCCCGTCAGGGCAAAGCGCACGCCGGCCGGCAGGCGCTTGGCAGCGCGGGCCACCTGGGTGAGCGGGTTTTTAATGTACTGGGCCTCGTCGAGCACCACGCGGGCAAAATCCTGCCCGGCGTACTCGTCGATATCGCGGCGCATAAGGTCATACGACGTCACGACCACGTTATACTCGGCCACGCCGGCAATCTGCACGCGGCGTTGCGCCTTGGCGCCCACGATGGCGCACACATCGAGCGACGGGGCAAAGCGCTCCAGCTCGGCGGTCCAGTTGTACACGAGCGACGCGGGGCATACCACGAGCGTGGGCTTGGTGTCCCCCGCCTCCACGCGCGCCAGGATATGCGCGATCATCTGGAGCGTTTTGCCCAGGCCCATGTCGTCGGCCAAGATGCCGCCAAGGCCCAGGTGTTCGAGCGAGCCGAGCCACTGGTATCCGTCGACCTGGTAGCCGCGCATCGTTGCCTTGAGCGAGGCGGGTACCGTAAAGTCCATCTTGCCGAGCGTGTCCAGGCGCTCGACGGTGCGGCGGAACGCGGCGTCGCGATCGGCCTCGAGCGCCGGCGTGCGCGCGAGCATGCTATCGACAAAAAGGGTGCTCGACGCGGGAAGCGACACGCCGTCGAGCAGGTCGACGGCATCGACACCCAGATCTTCGGCAAGGCCAAACGCGGCGCGCGCTCCCTCATCCAGGCGCACGATGTCGCCGGACGTCAGGCGCGCAAACGTCTGGTGGCGCTTGTACGAATCGAGATAGACGGCAAGGTCCGCGGCCGAAAGCCCGCTCGCGCCCAGCTCGACGTCGAGCAGGTTACTCTTGACGGTCGCACGCACCGAAAGCTTGGGCGCAGGGCGGACCGAGACCTGGCGCAGACGGTCACTGAGCATGACCTCACCCAGCTCGGACAGGGCGGACAGACCCTCGGTCAGCAGACAGAACAGGCTCTCATCATCGCGCTCCTCAAACGCCAGACCGCCCTTGTAGAAATCGAAGTACAGGGCCGCTGTATCCATAACGCGAAACTCCGCCACCTCGTCGCGGGGTGGCACACCGGGGCGTTGCTCTTCGAAAGGACTGCCCGGAGCACCAAGACTAAAGAGATCAGCCGACCAATCGCCGTAGGTAACCGTAATTTTGCAGGTCACAAGACCATCGTCGACGCCGATTGCCATGGCAAAGCTCGCCTCGGGTGCCACAGTATCGAGCGCGGCGGGCGCGGTGAGGTCGGTATAGTCGCGCAAAATGGGCAGCGCCATACGGCAGAACTCACCCACCTGCTCGGCGGCAATATGGGCGGGCGTGCGGCACGGCAGCAAGCGCGACAAAAAAGGTGCGGCATGCTGAGCAAATGCAGCGTCGGTACGGCGCGCGCGGCGCGTGTCAACCAAGTAGGCGGCATCGCCCGACGCAAAGCAGTACATATCGGCGGGCAGGCGCAGGTCATAGCTACCACCAGCCGCCGGCGCGATTTTGGCGGCAAGAAGTGGTGGGCGCTTAGCGGACGCCTCGTCCTCCCCTTGCGGAGACAGCTCAACCGCCACGTCGTAGGTGCGACGCGTCGTCGTCCCCCGCGACCAGGCGGGCTCAAAGGAGATGGTCTGGCCGCGCAGCAGGTCCAGCACATATACGATGCTATGCTCGGACAGCGGCAACTGACGCTCGGCAACAAAACCGCTGCGGGCAAAGTCGTACGACGCCGAACGCGAGCTTGTGATGTCATCGAGATAGGCAACTGTCGTCACAACAAGGTTGAGCAGCTTTGTCGATGTTTCGTCAAAGGCCTCAGGTGAATGGACAAACGTGAGCTTCTTGCCATAGGAGAACGTGCCGCCGCGCACGTAGGCATCGGCCATGCCATCGATGTCCTTGACCACGTAGGAGACCGATCCACAGCGAATGCGGAACTCGAGCGCCCAGCTAAAGCGGTCAGCGAACAGCGGATTGTAGTACGGCACCAACGAGGGCTCCAACGCCGCTTTGGGGGCGTCGGGATCAACGGCACCGGCAAGTTTGCGGCGCATGCTCGCCAGCTCATCCATGCGCGCGTCCGAAAGATCGGAAAGCGCCGCCACAAGGCTCGGGCTCGTGGGGACGGGCGCCGGGAAGGGAAAGTTGAGGTTGACGGCCGGCGCGGCGGACGCGGCGCGCGCGGGCTGTTTCGGCTGCGCCGTAAACGTGCGAACCGGCGTGCGCAGCCCCTCAACAGGCTCAATGCCGCTGGTGTCCAGGTACGCCAGCGCTGTGGCGATGGCGTGCTTGCACATACCGGGATAGCGGTATGCGGCGGGGCAGTCGCAGTCGTAGTCGATAACCTCGTGCTCGTCCATATCGAGCGCCACGTGCGTCTTGTACAGGTCGCCGCGCGAGCCGCGCACCGAGCCCTCAACCGTCACGTTTTTGGAGAAGCGCGAGCCGCTGTCCTCAATCGACAGCACGGCGCCGTTGAGCATGAGCGAGCGGCCCTTCATAAAGGTGCCGCTCAACGCCGCCTCTTTGCGAAGCGCCTGCACAAACGTCCCCTGCGCCATCACTTCCTCCAATCTCACCCGGGGTAGCTTAGATAACCGTCACGCGACCCTGGTTACCCACAATCGCCTTTGCCTCGGCCAGCAGCGGAATCGAGCGCGCGTTGACCTTGGCCGGCACCTCGGCACGTAGCACGCGCCCGTCCACCTGCTCGATAAAGATCTCCACGCGGTCGCCGCCCGGGTTGGCGGTAAGCACCGTGGCAAGACGCGCCATATTGCCCTGGCTAAAGCGGCTGTTGGGCACCATGACCTCAAACACCTTGGGCTTGTTGTTCTCCTCGTTAAGCTCGAGCGGCACGATCTCCTGCGCGATGATCTGGTCGCCGCGGTCCGAGCGCTCGAGCTTGCCCTTAATGCGCACAAAGGCATCGGACAGCTGCGCGCCGGTCTCGGGATCGACCTCGCCGTACAGGTACCCCTCGGCCTCCTTGTAGGTCTTGGGGAACACGACGACGGTGGCCTCGCCTTCCATGTCCTCGAGCTGCACGATGCCCATGGGGTCACCGTTTTTGGTCACGCGCTTGGACACGCTCGAGACCATGCCGGCCCACCACAGCGCCTTGCCCTCGGGAATTTCCTGGTTGATGGTGCCGCCCGTAGGATTCTGAACTTCGTAGCCGGTGTCGATCTGCGAGAACGAGAAGTCACGCGCCTTGGCTAGTGCATACTCAAACGGGCGCAGCGGGTGGTCCGAGACATAGATGCCCAGAACCTCCTTCTCCTGACTCAACTTGAGGTGGCGGTCCCATTCCTGGCCATCCGGATCGGGCACGCTCACCTCAAAGCCCGAGCCCTCAACGTCGCCAAACATATCGAAGAACGACGTCTGGCCGCTCGCGCGATCCTTCTGGCGCTTTACCGCGGCATCGATGATGTTCTCGGGGTTGTTCTTGTCCACAAAGTGCATCATCTGGCGACGCGGATACCCCGTGGAGTCGAAGGCGCCTGCCTTGATGAGCGATTCGATCACGCGGCGGTTGGCCTGGCTCGAGTCCACGCGCTCGACAAAGTCGTGCAGCGTCTTAAACGGGCCGCCCGCCTCGCGCTCGGCGATAATCGCCTGCGCCACGCCGGTGCCCACGCCGCGGATGCCGGCCAGACCAAAGCGCACGCCCTCCTTGGTAGCCGTGAACTCGGTACCGGACTCGTTGACATCTGGCGACAGCACGGGGATGCCGTCGTGACGGCATGCCGAGACGTAGTGCACGATCTTGTCGGTCTTGCCCGTATAGGACGTCAGAACGGCCGCCATGTACTCGTGCGGATAGTGCGCCTTGAGCCACGCCGTCTGCATAACCAGGATGGCGTAGCCGGCGGAGTGCGACTTGTTGAAGGCGTAGGACGCGAACTCGAGAACATCGTCCCAAATCTTCTGGGCGACCTCGCGCGTATAGTTGTTCTTGATGGCGCCGTTCATCCAGTGGTCGTAGGTGGTCTCGTCGGAGCCATCCTCCCAGTGGAGCACCGTCGACGTGAGCAGCTTGATTTTCTTCTTAGCCACGGGCTTACGGATACGCGAGTCCGATTCGCCCTTGGAGAAGCCGCACATCTCGACGGAGATGAGCATAACCTGCTCCTGGTAGACCATGGTGCCGTAGGTTTCGCCCAGGATGTCGTCCAGGCGGTCGTCGTAGGAGACCGCCGGCTCCTTGCCGTTCATACGGTTGATGTAGGACGAAACCATGCCGGCGCCCAGCGGGCCCGGGCGGTACAGGGCGATCAATGCTACGACGTGCTTGTACTCGGTGGGCTTCATGTTCTTGATCGTGGCCGTCATGCCTGCGGACTCGACCTGGAAGACGCCGGCGGTGTGGCCGGAACCCATGAGCTTAAAGATCTCGGGGTCGTCAAAAGGAATCTCTTCCTCTTTGATGTCGATGCCGAAGTTCTTTTTGATGTTTGCCTTGGCCTTGGAGATAACAGTCAGCGTGCGCAGGCCCAAGAAGTCCATCTTGAGCAGGCCCATGTCGGCAACGGTATGGCCCTCGTACTGGGTAATCTCGACGCCGCCCTTGGTGTCGAGCTTGGTGGGCACGTGCTCGTTGACGGGGTCGCGGCAGATCAGAACGGCGCACGCGTGCACGCCCTCGCCACGGGTGAGGCCCTCGATTGAGAGCGCCGTGTCGATGATGCGGCGGGCGTCGTCGTCCTTTTTATATGCCTCGGCAAAATCGGGGTTAAACAGGTCCTCTTTGCCGGGTTGCTTTTCGAGCACCTGCTTGAGCTTGACCTTGGGGTCGCTCGAGACCATCTTGGACAGACGCTGGCCCATGTAGACCGGGTAGTCCAGGACGCGAGCGGCGTCGTTGATGGCCTGCTTGGCCTTAATGGTCGAGTAGGTGATGACGTGGGTGACCTTCTCGGGGCCGTAGAGCTGGCGAACGTGCTCCACGACCTCGAGGCGCCGCTCATCGTCGAAGTCCATATCGATATCGGGCATCTCGGTACGCTGCGGGGACAGGAACCTCTCGAACATCAGGCCGTTCTCGAGCGGATCGAACGCGGTGATGTTCATGGCGTAGGCGACGATAGCGCCGGCAGCCGAGCCACGGCCGGGGCCGACGCCAATGCCGTTGTCCTTGGCCCATTGCACGTACTCAGCGACGATCAAAAAGTAGGCGGCAAAGCCCTTGTCGCAGATGACCTTGTATTCGTACTCAAAGCGCTCTTTGATGTTGACGCCACCGATCTCGCGCGTGGCCCAGTCGTCGCCATAGTGTTGGCGCAGGCCCTTCTCGCACTCGCGGCGGAACTGGCTCTCGTGCGTCTCGCCGGGATCGAGCAACGGGAAGCGCGGCAGGATGATGGAGTCCCAGTCCAGCTCCACGTAGCACTTGTCGGCGATCTCGAGCGTGTTGTCGCAGGCCTCGGGGCAATACGGAAACATCGCCCGCATTTCCTCCTCGGACTTCATGTAAAACTCCGAGCCGGTCATGCGCATGCGGTTGGGATCGTCGACCTTGGCGTTCATGCCAATGCACATGATGACGTCCTGCACGGGAGCGTCCTCGCGGCGCAGGTAGTGGAAGTCGTTGGTGGCGATGACCTTGACGCCTACCTGCTTGGCGATGTCGATGAGCGTGCGGTCCATCTGCTCATCGGTCAGGCCGTTGTCGGTGGTGATGCCGTGTTCCTGGATCTCGATATAAAAGTCGCCAGGTTCGAAGGTATCACGGAAGGTCTCGGCCCACTTGATGGCGCCCTCCATGTCACCGCGGTCGATGTATTTGGGAATGATGCCCGCGATGCAGGCGCTGGTGCAGATCATGCCCTTGGCGTGGCGGCGCAGGTTGTCGAGCGTCACGCGGGGCTTGTAGTAAAAGCCCTGCACGGCTGCCTCGGAGACCGTCTGCATCAGGTTGACGTAGCCCTCCTGGTCCTTGGCCAGAAGGATCATGTGGTAGAGCTCGGGCTTATGGTCGCGAGCAAGGGTCTCGTCCGGCGTAAAGTAGACCTCGCAGCCAAAGATGGGCTTGATGACCAGAGGCGGCTTGAGCTCGTCGATGTTGCCCTTCTCGTCCCACATGGCCATGTCCTTCACATACTGGGCATGCTCGCGCGGGTTTTCCTCGGGATCGGGCTCCACCAGCTCGTCGCGGCGATCCTTTTCCAAAAAGGCCTTGTCGTGACTCCAGGTTTTGTACTCAGGCGTGTTGTGGTTGACGGCGTCGCAGGCCAGCGCCAGGTCGGGCACGCCATACATGTAGCCGTGGTCGGTAATGGCGACGGCGGGCATGCCCAGCTCTACGGCGCGATTGACCATATCCTGGATACGGGTTGCGCCGTCGAGCATGGAGAAAACGGTGTGGTTGTGCAGATGGACGAATGCCATGTGATGAGCTCCGATGCGGGTTCGTGTTCTGACTGAACGATTTTACCGCACGGCGCGGATAGCACCCGAACCTAGCCAAACCAACACGGGTAGTCAATTTGGGACCTTCAAAAAGGGGAATGAGGGCATCCAGATATATCGAGTATTACTGGAACCCCGGCGATGCGCGGAATGATTTGTGACGAATAGTCATGTCCATCAAGAAGGCTCGACGCTTCGGATAGCTCGTCAATCGATATATCAATTCTTGGAGACCTGTATTCCAACCATTTTTAATGAAACAACGGCGGTAATTGCTATCGCGATTGCACCAATAATACCGAGCGCTATCTGAATGGGATATAACCCCAACACATGTCCAAATATGGAGAAAAACACTGCAGAAAAGAGAGCCCTTACCAGAGACGCGACGGAAAGGATCGTCGCGCGGAGATCGTCCGCTATCGCGTCTTGGATTAAGTTTTCCGAAGTGATGTACACCACTTCTGGGAGAAAACAAAGCACCATGCTAAGGCCAAACAAACACAGCGGATTTGAAGCGAACCACGGAAGAATCATGAAAAGGCCAGCCTCGATTAGCATCGAGCCGAGCATGGTATTTCTTTTCCCGAAACGCAATGAGAATAAATCTGCTGCAATGTAGGCCGTCGCATTTACTGCATAGGATGCACCGAAAAAGATTCCTATTATGGAGACGGGAGCATCAAATGCGTCGAATACCAACTGATTCAAGTTGTAATAACTCCCATAGAATCCATCGAGCATGCTTGTGCCGATTAGAAGAAGCAATACCGCAAAAGCGGATTCTCCAACACGCCAGGTTTCGCGTCTGAACATCTTGGCCGCGTCAAACCTTCCCTTTTCAGAGCTTTCAGAACGGGTCGCTTCCGTCCTCTCAATGGGATACAGAAGGAAAAGCTGCAGGAGATAGAAAACGGAGACACATACGTAGAGGGCGCTCCAAGATACTTGGGCAATGAAAGATCCGAGCACAATCGCCATTCCCGTAGCGATTGATTGCGCGGCAAGCAGCCGAGCGTTGATGGTGAGGAAACGCTCTCCTTGACCGGCATTCCGGGCAATTTCATATAAAAGTGCTTGTTCGGATCCCGATTGAAGGGAGTAGGCGAGTGCCTCAACAAGGGAAAGCACGACAAGAAAGGGACCTGAGAGCAACAGCATGCCAGCCGTATGGAAGAAAAGCAGCAGCACGCCCACTTGAATCGAAAACTTCTTTCCAAAGAAATCGCCTATCAGCCCTGTTGGCAGCTCGAGAACGACCGTTGTAATGTTAAACAGGGCTTGATAAAGCGCGATTTCCGTGACAGACATTCCTTTCTCCGCAAGGAAAAGTAGAAACACTCCCCGATTTAAAACAAATCCCGCGAGAACGAAAAAGGCGGAATAGATGTGCAGTTGCGTAGCGGCATTCTTATTCATTTGGCACTTCCATCAACTACTTTTGTCGGGCCGCTCGCTACTGACTCGAAGCCCGAAGCGTTCACGGTTTCCGATGAAGAGTCACCTTGCCTTTTGCGGACTGGGCGCGCTTCTCGTACTTATAGCCGTTGAGCTTGTTGCGGCTGGGACGCTTGCCCGTGGCGTTCTCGATATCCTGCATGATGGACCCCGCCAGAGCGTCAAAAAGCTCCTCCGGCGTCACCTTAAGCGTTTTGGCGAGCTGCATGATGGCTCCTTATTCGTTTGAACCGTTCGAGCCATTGTACCGCCCCAGGCTCTCCCATGCGTTGCGGTGAAATGCGGACTGTTTGGCGGCTTTTTTGGCCAAAACAGTCCGTATTCCACCGCAAGTTATTGAGGGCTAGAGACTGTAGGTGACCACCTGAGGCTCGCACGGGTTGGCGAGGTCGACTTGCTCCACGCGGACGAACTTGACGGTCACGGCCTCAAAGCCCGCCTTGTGCAGAACATCAGCGTAAACGCGCGCCTGCAGGGCGTGCTTCTCCTGCAGCTGTTCCGGCGTCTCGTCCGGTGTGCCGCCCGTCTTGTAGTCGATGACCAGCGCGCGTGACGAATCCGCCGGGTTCGTCGCCAAAGCATCGATGGCGCCCTCGGCATATGCAGCGTAGCGAGCGATGTCCTCATCCTCGCAGCCCAGCGAAAAGAACGGCACCTCGGCGCGAACGCACGGCCAGGCAAGCAGCTCGGCACGGACCGCCGACTTGAGCCAGCGATCCAGGGCAACGTCGAAGCGTTCGCGCTGCTCCGGCGTCAGGCACCACAGGCGCGCCAGCGCATCGGCACGCTCAGCGGGCAGCGCATCGGCACCCATCTCGATCAGCCACTGGCAGGCGGCATGGAACGCCGAGCCCAGCGCCATGGGGTTGCCGGCGGGCTCAACGGCGGCCACGCCTGCATCCGTCATCTCGGAACCATCCGACTCCGCATCATCGCCGGCCTCGTCCATGGGCGTGTGTGCCTCGGCGGCACGGTCCTCGGACTCGGCATGCAGCGCCGCGGCAATTGACGAGTAGCTGTACGAATCGCGCGCCGGATACGGGCAGGCGCCCATGCGCACGCCCACCGTCTGGGGATACACGAGCTCAAACGCATCGGGCTCGGGGTCGGCAGGGCCGGGAACGGCGGCGCGGGCATCCGCACCGGCGCCCTCCGGCTCCGCATCGCCGCGGACAAGCCTGCCCTCGGCATCCAGCGAAGCGTTGGCCTCAAACGCCTGCTCGCCAAAGGTAAAGTCCGAAAGCGAAATGAGCTCGTAGTCGCCCGGCTTGGAGTTGTCGAACACCAGGCGGTCGGCATCGAGCTGCGGCATGTCCAGAGCGTCGGTAGGCAGAATACGACGCAGCACGTCATAGGTCAGATCGGTCTCGACGTCGAAGGTCGGCGCCGTCACCTTGCCGCGGCTCACGCCGGCATCCATCGCCAGAATGACCAGCTCTCGCGCACGCGTCATGGCGACATAGAGCAAGCGAGCCCGCTCCTCGAGCGAAAGCTGCAGGTCGTCGTTACGCAGGCGGGCAAATGCCTCGGCGGGAGAGCCCGTCGCACAGACGTCCTCCATGAGCTCTGGCGGCAGCCACAGCGACATGCCCTTGCCCTTAAACGCGTGCTCAAACTGCTTTTTGACGTCATCGCCCTTCACGAACGTGCCGTCCGCGAGTTTAACGCCGTCGAAGCGTGCCGGCAGCGCCACGACCTGCGCTCCGCCCTCGACACGCCCCATCTGAGCCGCACCGGACGATTTGCGCACGCCAAAACACTCGGCAACCGCTACGACCGGATACTCCAGACCCTTGGACGCATGCACCGTCATGATGCGCACCGCGCCGTCGCCCTCCTCGTTGAGCGCGCCCGGGGCCTCCTTGCCCGCCAAGAAGCGGTCGAAGGCGAGCGCGATGGAGCGCGGAGAATTGCCGAGCTCGGCCTCTGCCTCGGCCACGGCGTCGAGCGCCTTGAGCACGTTGGCGGCGATGGCCTTGCCCTCGGGACCACGCTGCGCCAGACGCACAAACCAGCCGGAGGCGTTGACAGTATCGCGCGCGATGGCGGCGAACGAATCGCGCCCCACGCGACGAAGCGCATAGCGCAGCACCTCGCGGGCGCGCGTCAGCAGCGGCAGATCCCGCAGCCCCGGCACATCGCAATCGCTCATGATGCCCACGTCGATGTTGCGGCGCGAGGTCTCCCCCGTCTGGTCGTCCAGCTTGGTCGCCAGCGCCAGGAACTCCTGACCGCCGAGCGCAAACATCGGCGAGGCCAGCAGCGGCATAAGACCCTGCGCCGTATCGGCCGGGTTAGCAAGCGCGCACACCAGAGCACGCACCGTTTGGACCTCGGCAGCCTGGGCAAAGACCGAGCCGCCCGCGATGACGCAGTCGAGCCCCTGGTCGCGGAAGGCCTGCGCATAGACATCGGCGTTGGTCATGCGGCCCAGCAGCAGGACCATGCTGCCCTGGGGCTGGCCCGCTTTAACGAGTGCTTGGAATCGCTCCGCAATCGCACGAGCTTTCGCCTGCGTTCGCTCCTGCGTACTGTCACCGGCAACGAAGATCGCCTGGCGGCGCGATGCCTTCGCCTTGAGCTTGTCCTCGCGTTCGTCGCTCGGTTCAAGATCCAAGAACCCCTGCATCAAACCACCGGTGTCGCCGTCAAAGACGCGCGCCACATAGCGCAGCACCTCGTCGTGGCTGCGGAAGTTGCGTACAAGCTTGACGAGCTCGCCGGCGGGGGCATCGGACGTGGCGACCGTCTCGGACGCCGTCGTCGAACCCACCTTGCGCTCCTGGCGGCGGAAGACCTCGACCTCGGCGCCACGGAAACGATAAATCGACTGCTGCGCATCGCCCACGGTACACAGCGCACGCTCACCCGCGCCGGTCAGGTAACGGATCAAATCGACCTGCATCTGGTCGGTATCCTGGAACTCGTCGATCATGACCATCTTAAAGCGGCCCTCATAGGCCGCTCGAATAGCCGGATAGTCGCGCAGCGCCTCGTACGCCATACGCAGTAGGTCGTTGTTATCGAGCGCGGACTGGCCGGCCTTCAGCGCGCGATACTCAGCCTCCACAGCACGAGCAAGCCCCACCAGCGCATCGAGCGCCGGACCGCCGCAGGCAAGCACGATATTGATAAATGCATCGGCGGCCTCGGCCTTGAGCAGCTCCACCTGCTCCTTAGGAAACGCCTTGCTCGCCCGAGGCATGCTGCACGACATCATGAGTCGCGCCGCATCCTCCATGGTTTTGCCGCTCGCCTCAAACGCGTCGATGGCATCGAGTGCCACCTGCGCTTTCTCGGTCGCGGCCTTGCTTGCGCCCAGCGCCGCACGATAGGCATCGGCGAGTGCCGAGGTATCGGCCTGGCCGCGCGCCACGCACACGTCGTCCATACCGCCCGGCAGCTGGCTCGAGAGCTCCAGCAGCTCACGCACCAGGCCCTTGATGGTGGTGCCGGCGCCAAAGAGGCCACCCTCGCCTGCCATGGGATACCAGGCGTAGAGGCTTTTAAGCGAAGCGGCGAGCTCGGGGGCGGCATCGGGCGCCGTCGCTCGGGCCAGCACATGCTCAACAGCCTGATCCATAAGCTCATCGGTATCGGTAAGCACCGTGAACTCGGGATCGATGCCCAGCTCCAACGCATGCGCGCGCAGGATGCGCGAACACATGCCGTGAATGGTCGAGATCCACGCATCGTCGACGGTCAGGGCCTCCTCGTCCATACCCTCTTCGATAAGCGCGCGACGCACGCGGTCGCGAATCTCGGCCGCGGCATCTTTGGTAAAGGTAATGGCGAGCACCTGATCCAGATGCTCGACAAACGGACCGGATTCGGGCGAGAGCGCATAGACGATGCGGCGCGTGAGGGTAAAGGTCTTGCCCGAGCCGGCACCTGCCGAGACAAACAGCGGGCGGTCGAGCGTTTTGACGACTTGCAGTTGTTGCGGCATCAAAGTCGAAAGATCCATGGTCTACACGTCCCTCCTTACAAACGTTCCTTCGTGGTTATACGAGCAGCGCGCATGCGCGGCCTGCGTCGACGCCGGGTCGACGGCGGCAACGTTGCCTGCCTCGAGCTCGCGCAGGCGCTCGGCGATGCCGTCCTCCACGCGATCGAGCAGGGCGTCGAAGTCCATGCTGCCGCCCTCGCCGGGAAAGCCCTTCTTAAGCCCCGGGATGCGGCCGTCACCACGCTCCTCCTCGAGCAGCTCGGCACTCGCGGCGCCTCGCAGCGCCGGTTTGCCGCCCTTGGTCGAAAAATAGAGCGCCGCGCGGGTGTCCAGATCCAGCGCCCGGCGCATAGCCTGCGCATAGATAAGCGTCTGGGTATGGGGCGGCAGCCACCGCGGATCGTCGATGGGCGCCGTGCCTGATTCCTCGTCGCGCACCGTAGGGTCGGCGAGCTTAAACTCCTCAACGCCCGTGCGATGCTTGTAGTCGATTACCACGGCGCGATTCTCGGCGTCCACGTCCACGCGGTCGATGCGCCCGCCAAGCGGCCAGCCGGCATACTCGACCTGGAGCTCGTTGAACGCAAACTCCAGGTAGCGCGGCGCGAAGGGCGCGAGCGCCTCGGCTTCATAGGCAAGCACGCCCTCCAGCTGCGGCAAAATCTCGGCCACTTGGCGCTCCTCCACTGGAGAGAGCGGCACCAGCGGGCCCTCGGTACCGCGCTTGCCGGCGTGCTCGGCCAGGGTCTCGGCAAAGACCTCGTGCAGCAGCTCCTGAGCACGTGGCAGGTTCTCGGGCGTCACGCGCTCCATGCCCTCCTGGGGCAGACGGGCATGCAAGTGCTCCAGCACGTCATGGACAAAGTTGCCCTTCTCCATGTTGCCAAAGCCGGCGTCGATCGACTGGGGTTTGACGCGATACGAGACGAACCAGCACAGCGGGCAGGTCGAATAGGCCTCGATCTGCGAGGCAGACGTCAGGCGCGGCACCAGCGGCGCATCCTCGCCCTCGCCATCGCGACGGCGCAGGACCAGATACGGAATGGCTTCATCGCTCAGATGCTGAGGAGCTTCGCAGGTCACGCGCTCGCGCCTAAGACCTTCGCCTGCCGCGGGATCGAAGTCCCTTACGATATCGCCCTCACCCACGCACTTCGCCTTGTCGGCGCCAACGGCCTTAGCGTCGTCAGCGGCCTTGTCGGCGTCAGCGGCCTTAGCATCGTTAGCGGCCTCGGCATGCGCCCGCAACTCGGTCCACACGGCAGCCGGGTAGCACTCGCGCGCCTGGCGATCGTGCGTCACGCGGGCAAGCGCAACCGGACCGCGCGCGGCCTGCATCGCGCGGCCAAAGCGCACGCGCAACAAGGCGGCAGGCTCAAGCGTCACACCGCTGCGATCTAACTCTGCCGTCAGCGTTGCCAGCGGGCCCTCCTCATGTGAGAGCGGATAACTGTCCAGGTCGACGTCGGCAAACAGCACGGCATCGTAGCTGCCGGGGCGCAGAGCCGCCGCATCGGCAAGCGAAGCAAAGCGAACCTGGGCGCGTGGCGCACGGTCAACCTCGTAGGTCTCGTAATCGTAGGCGGCGCTACGCTTGTCCACCTTGGTTCGAATGTCATCGAGCACGGGCACGGTCGCGGCCTGCGACACGTCGAGCGCACGGGCGCCATTCATAAGGATGTCGATGACGTGGCGCAGCAGGGCCACCTCCGCCTGGCGACGGGCCTGACCGTCGAGACCGCCAAGTGCGCGATCGGGCAGTGCCTCGGCAACGGCAAGCATGGCCTTGAGCGCCGTCACGGGTTTGTCGCGCCACAGCGCCTGGAACACGTCCGAGATCACGCACGGCACGTTCTTAAACCAGTTCTCGTCGCTCGCCGCTTTACGCGCGCCCCTCACCTGGCCCTGCACGCTCTGCAGCAGGCTCTTGACGCCCGCAGTGGTCTTGCTGCGCGACAGTCGCATATTCTTGTCGAACGTGCGCGCGCTGGCGGCGTCGGCACCCGAAAGCGGGCTGTAAATCCAGTCGGTAAGCTCCGGAGCGGGCCACCACTCAGTCTTAGAAGCTGCCCCTTCGTCGGCGGCCTTCATACGCTCGATCAGGTTGGCGAGCGCCGTGAACTGCCTGCCCGCAATGGATTGGGAAAACGCCGTGAACTCGGCCGTCTCGGCAGCAACGTGGCGCGCCGCCAAACGAGCGGCAAGCTCGCCGAACAGCTGGGGTGCCCGGGCAGAAACAACGAGCACGCGTACGGGGTCGGCGGGTGTTGCAGCAGCTTTATCGTCCTTGGACTCCTTGTACGCTTTCACCAACTTATCGATGACGTCCGCATAAGCATGGGCACGGGCATGGGGGCCGGCGACCTCAATAAAGGCAGGCTGAGCAGCGGACTTGGAGGCAGTCTGGGGCGCGGCGGCGCCCTCCCCCAGCGGCGCGATCTCAAACAGCACACCGCGGACATCAAATGCCGCGGCAAGCTCCTCGCGCATCGCCGCTTGCTCGCGGGCAAGCAGCACGACAACCTCTCCCCCGTTGTTTGCCACGGCGGACAGCAGCTCGAGCAGGCTATACGTAAATGACGTGACGCCGCACACGCAAACGGCGCGGGCGCACCCCGGCAGGTTGTCGGCCAAAGCGCCGGCCATAATGTCAGCCGCCTCGCAGGGCTCGACCATATCTCGACGGTCCAAACCGCGCGCATAGGCGCACAAAAGTTCAAACACGCGAGCCTCGGCGTCGCTTTTGGGCTTGGGCTTGCAAACGTTGTCGCAGCAACGCTCGGCGCCTGTCCCTGCCACACCCGGCAGCACATCGCGAGCCATACGCGCGAGCATACGCACCGTGCCCTGGCTGCGCGAAAGCGGCTGCAGGTCGGCGTCGTCGAGGCGCGCTACCATGTCCGAAAACAGCATCTGGCGCTGCAGGTTGTCGACGAAACCGCGCCCGTCGCCCAAAAGCTCCCAAAGCGAGCGAAGCCACGATGTAGGCGTCTTGTAGTCAATACCCAGCGAAACGCCGGCTTCCGCCGCATCATGACGGCACAGGTCGAGCTCGGCAAACGTTGGCGCCAGCAGCACGGCACGCCCGTGGCGGGCAATAAGGTCGGCAAGCAGCGCCGCCTCGGCATCGCTCAAATCCGCGCCGGCGTTGGTGGTATAGATTCGAACAGGCATGGTCCTCCACTCAAACCGTTCGCAATATTCAATGTTTCCATCCTACCCGCCCGCGCGGACAGATTTGCCCCACGCCAACAGATTTGACCCCTTGGAGACGGAGGAAAATGGATCACCGAGGAGGTCAGTCTAACCCAGTGATCCGTTTTCCTCCGTCCCCAAAGGATCAAAAAACCGCCCCCGAAGGGACGGTTCTGCGCAATTCGTTTGTCGCCGCTGGCCTACTCGCCATCCTCCAGCTTGATGAGGATCTTGCGATAGCCACCGTACTCGCCGTTGAGTGCCTTTGAAACGCGGCTCACCGTAGTGGACGAAGCGCCGGTGCGGGCCTGAACCTCAACATAAGGCTCGCCCTCATCCAGATAACGCGCAACCTGCAGACGTTGCGAAAGATCGCAGATCTCGCGCGGCGTGCAGATATCGGTCAAAAACGCCTGGATATCCTTCTCGTCATCCAAAAGACTAAATGCGTGGACCAGCTGCTTGACATCAGGCTTGTCAAACATGTTCTCGATATTCATCGATCACCGCCAAACCCGCCATAAGGCATCGAAGTTGATACTGACATCGGGCATCGTTCGCCCGTTCTATGCAATAGGGCAACGCCTGTGGCTTTTGCCCGTAGCAGTGTAGCACACCACCAAACTAAAGCGACAAGACTCTCTGCCAGCGGCGCGTTTTTCAGGACGAACGCCGTTTTGAAACCGAATGCGCACGTAAGCTCCACGAATATCTGAGACAATGGGCGGCCGAACAAGGCGGCACACCCGAGCGGCCGTCCAAGCTGCCGCAGCAAACCGCTTCACGCGACGCCGACGCACCCTGCGCAAGAAAGGATTCACACCATGCGCTTTATGCTTAACTGGCTCTTTACCTCGATCGCCATCGCGATTGCCACGTTCCTCGTCCCCGGCATCCAGCCCTTCGGTTTTGCCGAGGCCTGGGTCTGTTTCGCCTTCGTGGGACTGTTCCTGAACATCGTCGATTCGCTCGTCAAGCCGTTCCTGACGGTTATCTCGCTGCCGCTCACGATCATTACGCTGGGTATTTTTCAGCTCGTAGTCAACAGCTTTATGCTCGAGCTGGCCAGCTATCTGTCGGTCAATCTGCTGGGCGCGGGTATCTCCATCGCCAGCTTTGGATCGGCCTTCATGGGCAGCATCCTGGTGTCCATCATGCGCAGCATCCTCGACAGCATCGCCGGGGGCTAAAACGGCCATTCCGGCCGCGCCCGTCTCAACAGCCCAAAACGAAGGCCGCCCATCACAAAAATGGGCGGCCTTCTTATTTGCCAAGTCTCAAAGGGCGAGAGAATCTGCCATTTCCACCCCGTCCCCAAATGGCAGGTGGGCTAGATCACGTAGTCGTAGCCTTCGTTGGGAGCGACAAGTTGATCGAGCGTCACACCGTCGAGGTAGTCGTTGATAAGCTTGTCCAGGTTCTTCCACACGTCGAGCGTGGGGCACTCGTCAGAGCGCGAGCAACCCTTGCAGTCGCCATCCAGGCAGGCGACCGGCGCCAGACTGCCCTCGGTCAGGCGCAAGATCTCGCCCACCGTGTACTGCTCGGGCGGGCGCGTGAGCACATAGCCGCCGCCCTTGCCGCGCATGCCCGAGAGCATGTTGGCGCGCACGAGCGTAGCCAGAATATTCTCGAGGTACTTCTCCGAAATACCCTGACGCGCCGCAATCTCTTTAAGCGGGATACGGCCTGTCGCCTGGTGCTCGGCCAGGTCGACCATAACGCGCAGGGCATATCTGCCCTTTGTGGAAACCAACATATATATAGCTGCCTTTCGGTCTTTTAATTCGTAGAAATTCTAGCCGAAAAATTGGTTTTGAAAATACCTATTCCCGTCAAGATGGTTAATCGACTCGTAATAATCTTCTATTTCCTATTGCGTTACTAGGCTTTACTGTCTACTATGCTTGCCAACAGCAAAACGAACAACCTATAAGGTTTGTGGGTTTCGCTGCCACACACACCGTAAAACCACACGGTATCCAGTCATTTGAACACTTTGGAGGTTCACCATGAGCAATGTTTACACGTCCATCGATCAGCTTATCGGCCACACCCCGCTTCTGGAGCTCACCCACTTCGAGGCCGACGAGGACCTCAAGGCCCGTGTGCTCGTCAAATTGGAATACTTCAACCCCGCCGGGTCCGTCAAAGACCGCGTCGCCAAGAACATGATTGACGAGGCCGAGAAGGCCGGCAAGCTCGTGCGCGGTGGCGACTACACCATCATCGAGCCCACGAGCGGCAACACCGGCGTCGGCATCGCCTCGGTGGCGGCGGCCCGCGGCTACAAGGTGATCATCACTATGCCCGAGACCATGTCCGTCGAGCGCCGCAAGCTTATGCAGGCATATGGCGCACAGCTCGTGCTCACCGACGGCTCCAAGGGCATGAAGGGCGCCATCGCCAAGGCCGAAGAGCTGCAGAAGGAGACGCCCAACAGCATTATCGCCGGCCAGTTCGTGAACCCCGCCAACCCCGCCATCCACAAGGCCACGACCGGCCCCGAGATCTGGGATGACACCGACGGCAAGGTCGACATCTTCGTCGCCGGCGTCGGCACCGGCGGTACCGTGACCGGCGTGGGCGAGTTCCTCAAGGAGCAAAACCCCGAGATTCAGGTCGTCGCCGTCGAGCCCGCCACCTCCCCGGTACTCTCCAAGGGCCAGGCCGGCCCGCACAAGATCCAGGGCATCGGCGCTGGCTTTGTGCCCGACGTCCTCGACACCCAGGTCTACGACGAGATCATCCCCGTCGAGAACGACGATGCCTTTGCCACCGGCCGCGCCGTGGGCCACAAGGAAGGCGTGCTCGTGGGCATTTCGTCCGGCGCCGCCGTCTGGGCCGCTCTGCAGCTGGCCAAGCGCCCCGAGAACGAGGGCAAGACCATCGTGGCGCTGCTCGCCGACACCGGCGAGCGCTACCTGTCCACGGCGCTCTTCCAGGACTAGAGCTTCTCGTTCTTAGAACGAGTCCAAGGCACGCCGGTCTCCCCTCTCTTCTGGCAGCCTGAGCTCATCCCAACAGGATGCCCCACGAGACGTCCGAACTTGCTACAATGTCTGCGGCGCGGAACCAGCCTCCCGCGCCGCTTTTCTTTTTTGGCCACATGCCACCAAGGAGAACCTCCTCATGCACAACAAGCGCGTGCTCGTCGCCATGAGCGGCGGCGTCGATTCCAGCGTGACCGCGTATCTGCTCAAAAGCCAGGGCTACGAATGTGTCGGCGCCACCATGCGCCTCACCTGCCCCGCACCCGACCCCGCCACGGGCATGAGTAAGGTCGACCGCGACATCGCCGACGCAGAGGCCGTCGCCGAGCGCATAGGCATTCCCCACCATGTGCTCGACTTGCAGCAAACCTTCGACCGTAACGTAATCGAGCGCTTTGTGAACGCCTACCAGGAGGGGCTGACGCCCAATCCGTGCATTATCTGCAACCGCCACATTAAGTTTGGCGCGCTGCTCGATGCAGCGCTGGACATGGGCTGCGACTACATCGCCACGGGCCATTACGCCAAAACAAGCCAGGCGGCAGACGGCACCTGGCAGCTGCATCGCGGCGAGGACCCCAAAAAGGACCAGAGTTACTTTTTGTATTCGCTTACGCAGGAGCGTCTGGCGCGCACGATTTTTCCGCTGGCGGGTCTGGACAAGGAGCGCAACGTACGCCGGATTGCCGCCGAGCAGGGCTTCATCAACGCCAAGAAGGCCGAAAGCGAGGATATCTGCTTTATTCCAGACGGTAACTACGCGGGCTATATCGAGCGCCGCTGCGGACATCCCGCTGCACCGGGCGACATTGTGTGGCGCAACGGCAGCGTGGTCGGGCGCCACAACGGCGCGCTGCGCTACACCATCGGCCAGCGCAAAGGCCTGGGCGTCGCGATGGCGCACCCCGTGTACGTAACGGGCGTCGATGCCGCCAACAACATTGTGCATCTGGGCGAGGCCGAGGACCTGACGGCCACAGCGCTCACAGCCAACGACTGGATTTGGAGCGCCCCTGCCGACCACATGGAGGCCGAGCTGGATGCCGGCGGCATTCGCGTGGGCGCCAAATACCGCTACCGACAGAAAGACCAGGCAGCAACCCTTACGCGTGATGAAGACGGACAAATGCTGCTAACTTTTGACGAGCCGCAGCGAGCCATCGCCCCCGGCCAGGCAGTCGTAGTCTACCGCGGCGACATCGTCCTGGGCGGCGGCACGGTGGCCGGCGCACTTAAGTAGCCGCGGGTTTATCGCTGCACGTGTCGAAGTACCTCAACAGCGGCACCAACCTCGATTACGCGACGCTCGAGGCCGCGGCGGATGGCCTCGAGTCGACCCTCCGCCGTGGCCCATTTGCTCTGCGAAAGAATCTCGATCGCCTCATCAACAAATCCGTTGAGCCGCGATGAATCGAACCAATCGAGCGAGTCCGCAAGCGCCAGCTGGACGGAAGGGTCGGGCCCAAACGGCTTAGCGGAAAACCCAAACTCCCCAGCTGCGAGCACGACAGTTGGCACGTTATACCACAGACAGTTGCCGCTATCGAACAGCGGAGCAGGTTTTATCTCCAGGGTATCGACATTGCGGATGATGCCGAAGTTTCGCCAATGGCGGTCGCTGTTGGCCAAAAGGGCATCGCAGACAATCATCTGCGACATAGACCTTCTCACAGCGGCCTCATCGGCACCATGCTTGCCGAGGTAGCAACAGTACCGGTCGTACGTCGAGTTTCCCCGCTGACTACCAAGTACGCCCTTAACGTAAACAGCCGGAACGTATTCCTCGCGGCCGTCAAGGAAGTCGTCGCACAGACACACAGGGCCATCGAATATGCGCTCAACCGTGTAAGGAACAAACTCCCCCTTGGAAAGCAAGCGACGATGTAGAGCCGTTGCAACCGCCTCGTTAAAGGGACGCTGATCGTCCATCCCGTACCCTTTAGCCAAAACGCGAATGCCGTTACGAATCATCCACGATTTAGGGAGCTCGCCCTCGGACGTGTTATCAGGATTATTAAGACCGATGCCCTCCAGCCAACCCGAACGCTCTTCGGGCGCCGATCGCTCAAAATCATTCTCAAAGTAATTGATGTTTTGCCATTCGAGCCCGTCGCATTCTGCCGGCCGCAGCCAATAGCAATCCGAAAGCGATAGGCCCAGGCACCGAACCGGAACCTCGATGCCACTGGCAATTCCCAGTTCACGATAGCGCGAAACGAGTCCGGGGCGGACGTCAGGCACCGACCGATGGCTCCACCACGCATTGAGCTCCCGCTTATTCACCGTTGGAGAAGAGCTCGAGCATGTGCCAAACGGCATTCGTTGCGCATCGAGGACCTCGGCGATTTCGAGGGGAAACTCGCGCGTCGGATCAAATGAGACATGAGCGACCTCATGGTCGGCCGACATCAGCGTAAACTTACGTCCCACATCGGCTGCAGGACGGCGCCCTCGTTTGCGGACCCTTTGATAGGCGATCGCAGAATTGTACTCGACCATCTTCCGGCCGCCCACAATATCGCACACAAGTGTCCCCGATGCGGCAAGTTGCGATATGCGAGCTTTCGTAACGCCCAACAGGCGGGCGGCATCACCCATAGATAAGTACTCAGATGTATTCATATGCCGCATCACCTCGTTAAGTAATTTACACGTTTAGTTAATAGATTGCAAACATCATAATACTAAACGACCAAAAGCGAAAAAAGGCCCGAGAAATCGGGCCTTAGCGATTGGCCAGCTGAGTCGCAAGCTGCTCCCCTAGCGCTGAACGTAGGCACGAACCAGCTCGTAGGTATTGCGCACGCCGTCGATGTGGCTGCGCTCGTAGTTGTGGCTCGCATACACGCCGGGGCCGATCAGACCATGGCGAATGTCGTAGCCGGCAGAGAGCGTGGCCTCGACGTCGGAGCCGTAGTGCGGGTACACATCGATGGCGTAATCGAGCTCCAGCTCGCGCGCGATATTGGACAGCGTGGTTACCAGATCGTAGTTGTAGGGGCCACCCGAATCCTTGGCGCAAATCGACACCATGCGCTCGGTGCAGCCCAGGTCGTCGCCCACGCAGCCCATGTCAACGCTGATCATCTCGCGCGTATCGGCCGGCACGAAAGCGCCGCCGTGACCGACCTCCTCGTACACGGTAAAGAGCAGCGATACCTTGCGCGAAAGCGTCACCTCGCCGCCAGCAACGGCGCGGGCCAGACCCAGCAGAATCGCCGCCGACAGCTTGTCATCCAGAAAGCGGCTCTTAATGTAGCCGCTCTCCGTCACCGTGGTGCGCGGATCCATGGCGATGATATCGCCCGTCTGAATACCCAGCTCGAGCACATCATCCTTGCTATCAACGTTCTCGTCGAGCAGGATTTCCATGTTCTTCTCGATGGTCTTGACCGGTTCATCGGCCACGTGCGCCGAAGGCTCGGTATTGAGGACCACGCCCGTATACACATTGCCGTCACGCGTGTAGACGGTGCAGTTCTCGCCATCGGCCGTAGACCACTGATGCCCGCCGAGCGTCGTGGGGCGCAGGCGACCATTGTCCTTAATGGAGCGCACCATAGCGCCCAGAGTATCGACATGGCTCGCCAACACGAGCGGCTCGCCCTCGCCACCAAGCTCAACAAGCACATTGCCCTTGTTAGAACGCTCGGGCCCAAAGCCCATATCGCGCAACGTTTCCATCAGATAATCAGTCGCCGCACGGGTATAGCCCGTAGGCGAGGCAATAGAAGTCAGCGTCTTAAGCTGGTCAGTAATAAAACCAAGCGTAGAATCCATTTGGGACACCATCCACAACTCCAAAGTCAACATCCCGTAATCAGTAAAAGCCCCAACAACGATACCATCACGCACAAATATTTACCCAGCGAGATGACCCATCGAGCTCTTCCGAACAGCGCCCGCCACGACAACGAGCCGGCGG
>NZ_QSQO01000013.1:0-20308 GCF_003436775.1 Collinsella sp. TF11-5AC | reverse complement strand
CTCCCGAACGGCCCCCGCCACGACAACGAGCCGGCGGGCCCCGCCCGTTAGCCCCAGAATCTTTCCGCAGGACAGAAGGAGGCCCCGCCGCACGTAGTGCGCAGCGGGGCCTCCGACATGTCCGAGGACGATTCTGGGGCTAACGGGCGGGGCCCGCCGAACCAGGTTA
Organism: Collinsella sp. TF11-5AC; assembly: GCF_003436775.1. Taxonomy (NCBI): domain Bacteria; kingdom Bacillati; phylum Actinomycetota; class Coriobacteriia; order Coriobacteriales; family Coriobacteriaceae; genus Collinsella; species Collinsella sp. TF11-5AC. The sequence continues at coordinate 20,139 of NZ_QSQO01000013.1, read as the reverse complement.
AGCAGCCGGGCAGATCTTCTTGAAGAGCTCGATGACGTCGTCGAGCGTCGCCTCGCGCGGGTTGCCCGGGAAGCAGGCGTCAGCCATGGCGTCCTTGGCCAGGACCTCGATCTCGTCAGCCTTCATGGCCTCGCAGACGTGCGGGATGTTCACGTCGGCAGAGAGCTGCTTGACGGCGGCGATGGCGGCGTCGGCGGCCTCGTCGGTGCTCATGCCCGTGGTGTCAACGCCCATGGCGACGGCAACCTTGGCCAGACGCTCGGCGCAAACCGGCTTGTTGAACTCCATGGCGATCGGCAGCAGCATGGCGCAAGCGACGCCGTGCGGGGTGTCGTAGTGAGCGGACAGGGTGTGAGCCATGGCGTGGTCGATGCCCAGGCCAACGTTGGAGAAGCCCATGCCGGCAACATACTGGCCAAGAGCCATGCCCTCACGGCCGGAGCCGGGCTGGCCGGACTTGGCCTCGGCGACGGAGTCGCGCAGGTTCTCGCTGATCAGCTTAATAGCCTCAAAGTGGAACATGTCGGAGAGCTCCCAAGCGCCCTTGGTGGTGTAGCCCTCGATGGCGTGGGTTAGAGCGTCCATGCCGGTGGAGGCGGTCAGGCCGGCGGGCATGGAAGCCATCATGTCGGGGTCGACGACGGCGACCTCGGGGGCGTCGTTGGTGTCGACGCACACGAACTTGCGGACCTTCTCGGGGTCGGTGATGACGTAGTTGATGGTCACCTCGGCAGCGGTACCGGCGGTCGTCGGCACAGCGATGGTAAACACGGCGTGGTTCTTAGTGGGAGCAACGCCCTCGAGGCTGCGGACATCGGCAAACTCGGGGTTGTTGATGATGATGCCGATAGCCTTGGCGGTGTCCATGGAGGAGCCGCCACCGATGGTCACGATAGCGTCAGCCTCGGCGGCCTTGAAGGCCTCGACGCCGTCCTTGACGTTCTGGATAGTGGGGTTGGGCTTAATCTCGGAGTAGAGGCTCCAAGCGATGCCGGCGGCGTCGAGCTCGTCGGTCACCTTGGCGGTAACGCCAAACTTGACCAGGTCGGGATCGGAGCAGACGAAGATCTTCTTGTAGCCGCGACGCTGGAGCTCGCCGGGGATCTCCTTGATAGCGCCGGAACCATGATAAGAGATGGTATTGAGAACGAAACGATTAGCCATTGATAGCCTCCCATCGTGTACGGGGCACCCATTACGCCCCGCGCTGCAAGTTCCATCCTAACGCTTTTGAAACAAAAAATGCATGAGAACATCAAAAGTGTTAAAGCGTTTCAACATAATAACGGAGCCCTAATCCTTCCCTCCCGACAGCAGCGTAGGCTAGATTATAGGAGCACTCGCCCAAAGAATACGACCCGCTCAGTCTATAAATTGTTTCTGTTTTAGCAATATATGTTTGACAATACGTTTATAAAAGGATAATTTATAGTCAATAATATGCATGCAGCAAATAGCATCATTCATTTTGTTAGAAATTGCCCATGCTGTTATTGCAGCTGCATGTACTGCAACGTACAGCGTAATTCTCCGCACGAAGCAGAAGACGGTTCCAATTCGATCGAGGCGATGACGCGTGATGGCTACTGGTCCTAAATCGAGCAAGACGGCTACAAACGAATATCGAATCTCAATTGAAGGTAACCCTTATCCGCATGCTCTGGTTCTCGTCAACCCAGCGGGAGACAACCTCAACATCAAAAGACATGGGTTCACGGGTCCACTAGGACAGCTATTGAGTCTTAAATACACCGTTTATGACGATGCAAATGAAAAGCTCTTTACTGCCGTCGACGGTGGTTTTAGTAACATGCCCAGGGTTGCGCTCATCATCGAACACAAGGAAGTTGCGGTGTTCGATTATGGCCTAAACAGACTTGAGATGAAGTGCGTAACGAGCATACCGAATTACACAATAAAAGGTAACTTCCTATTTGGAGATTACGACATATTCAGTCAACGGGAAGTGAAGCTATCTTCAGTTAACGTCCTTCAATGTGATAAACAATCGTGCTTTAACATACAGGTTTTGGATAAAGCCGAATTAGCCGCCGCAATTGGAATACCCACAGCCATTGCCCTTCTGAGGGCTCGGATTGAAGAGCATCTCGAATAAATTGCAAAAAGCAGTTCGTAACAACATTCAGGAGCTAGATAGTTTTTTCTGGCTCCTGAATGTTGTTACGAACATGCACCTTAGCGCTTAAGACTCGTGGTCTGCCAGTCAGCTACGATGCGGGCCCATTTCCTGTGCAAGTCGCGTTCGCGATCGATAAACATGATGGCAAACGCGATAAACAGCAGCATGCTCGCCACCGCAATGGCGTGCAGCCCCATGCGCTCGATGCACCAGTTGCCCAACACGGCGCCAAACACAAAGGTAAAGATCACGCCAAAGTACAGCAGGCCGTTTTCCAAAAAGCCGCGCCTGTGGGTGATGATGTAATCGTCCACGTTTTGCAGCGCGTTGCGCAAGTTGCCGATGCACATAGTCGTGGCGATGCCGTGACCGTGGATCTTGCGGAAGCTCTCGACTTGCATACCGCAGGCAAACGAAGTGAGGCAGTTGGCGAGCAGGTTAAAATCGCCACCGGGAATAAAACTCACGCCCAGCAAGATGACGGCTTCAAAGAACACCGTTACCTGGCGCCAGTGAATCACGCTGCCAAACCGCTCGTGCACCAGGTCGGCAAGCATAATGCCCACGGCAAACGACACCACAGGGAAGAAGTAGCGCCCCGCAAGTGCCCAATTGCCCTCCGAAATGCTCACGCCCACCAGCAAGATGTTGCCCGTCTGCGCGTTAGCGAAAACATGATCGCGCCCAATGTACGAATACACATCCATAAAGCCACCGGCGAGCGCCAAGATGATGCCCAGCTCAATGGACTCCGATATCTGTTTGGCACGCTGCATCGTCGTGCATCCTCCTTGTTGACGACCCTCTCGTGCGTTGGCGGAGACATGGCCGCCGTTCATACTGTAACCCATTGACAACATGGCGTGCGCGCGAGACGGGCTCCCCAACGCGCAGATACACAGTCTGGAAACAAACGGCGGGCGCGGCGCCACACCCGCATCGACACGCCGATCCGCCAGCCCATGTACTCCACCAGTCTTTTTAGCCCCGTCCCAAAAAGACTGGTTACAATTACGTGCAGGATACAAACACCGGGAGGGATCGTGGCAAATAAGCCTCAGCACGCTCAGAACAGCCAACGCGGACAGCAGGGCAAACAGGGCCAGCAGCAAAAGCTCGGCGGCAAGGCGCAGGCCACGGTCGCCCGCACCAAGCATTCCCAAGCGACGCCCACCCGCCCCTGGCGTCCGGGCCGCGACAAGTTCCTCCCCGTCAGCCACGCCGACATGGATGCGCGTGGCTGGGACCAGTGCGACTTCGTCTACATCTGCGGCGACGCCTACGTGGACCACCCCAGCTTTGGCATGGCCATCATCAGCCGCGTCCTCGACGCGCACGGCTACAAAGTGGGCATTATCTGCCAGCCCGACTGGACCGACCCCGCCAGCATCACCGTGCTCGGCGAGCCGCGCCTGGGCTTTCTCGTCAGCGCCGGCAACATGGACTCCATGGTCAACCACTATTCGGTGACCAAGCACCGCCGCCATACCGACGCCTATACCCCCGGTGGCGAGGAGGGGCACCGCCCCAATCGTGCCGTCACGGTCTACGGCAACCTCATCCGCCAGACGTTCAAGGACGCACCCATCATCATCGGCGGCATCGAGGCAAGCCTGCGCCGCCTGGCCCACTACGACTACTGGCAGGACAAGCTCAAGCGCTCGGTACTGCTCGACTCGGGCGCCGACATCCTCATCTACGGCATGGGCGAGCATGCGATCGTCGAGATCGCCGACGCGCTCGATGCCGGACTGCCTGTCGATCAGATCACCTACATCAACGGTACCGTCTACCGCACGGGTTCGCTCGACGAGGTCTACGACTACGACCTGCTGCCCAGCTGGGACGACCTTACCGCCGACAAGCTCAACTACGCGCGCAGCTTTAATGTGCAGCAGCAGAACATGGACCCCATCACCGGGCATCGTCTGGTAGAGCCCTACCCCAACAGCGTCTATGTGGTGCAGAACCCGCCATCGGCAACACTCACCACAGACGAGATGGACGAGGTTGCCGAACTCCCCTACGCACGCGATTGGCATCCCGACTACGACGCAACGGGCGGCGTGCCGGCCTTTGCCGAAATCAAATTTTCCATTAGCTCCAACCGCGGCTGTTTTGGCGAGTGCTCGTTTTGCGCCCTCACCTTCCACCAGGGCCGCGTACTGCAGATGCGCAGCCACGACTCGATCATGCGCGAGGCCGAGCTGCTCACGCACGATCCCGAGTTTAAGGGCTACATCAACGACGTGGGTGGACCGACGGCCAACTTTAGCCGTCCGGCCTGCGACAAGCAGCTCAAGCACGGCGTGTGCAAGAACAAGCGCTGTCTGTGGCCGAGTGTGTGCAAGAACATGGTGGTCGACGAGAGCGGCTACACGCAGCTGCTGCGCGATCTGCGCCAGCTGCCGGGCGTCAAGAAGGTCTTCGTCCGCAGCGGCATACGCTTTGACTACACCATGGCCGACGCCTCGGACGAGTTTTTGCGCGAGCTGCTGGAGCATCACGTCTCGGGCCAGCTGCGCGTAGCACCCGAGCACGTGAGCGACGCGGTGCTGTCCGTGATGGGCAAACCGAGCCGCGCCGTCTACGACGCGTTCTGCCGTAAATTTGAACGCTTGAACCGCGAATACGGACTCAAGCAGTACGTAGTGCCATACCTAATCTCGAGCCACCCCGGTTCAACGATGAAGGAAGCTGTGGACCTGGCCGAGGCCGTACGCGACATGGGCTACATGCCCGAACAGGTGCAGGACTTCTACCCCACACCGTCCACCATGTCGACCTGCATGTACTACACCGGCGTGGACCCACGCACCATGGAGCCGATCTATGTGGCGCGCGACCCGCACGAAAAGGCCATGCAGCGTGCGCTCATCCAGTATCGCAAACCCGAGAACTACAAGCTGGTACGCGAGGCGCTGGAAAAAGCCGGACGTCGTGACCTGATCGGCTACACCAAACACTGTCTAATCCGCCCCGTGCCGCCGCGCCCGGGCGAGACGTCTGCTGGCGGTGGGCATGGCACCGGCAAGAAGGGCGGCAAGGCCCACGGCGGTGCTGGCGGCAAGGGACCCAAAGGCAGCAAGGGGCACGGCGGCATGTCGCGTGCACAGAACACTGCCGGGCGTAATCGCGCGGCCCAGGGGCGTCAGGGCGCCAACGGAGGCGGGCGTCGCAACTAGGGCAGCAATGCGCTCGCTGCGTCCATCCCACACGCGTGGCGCAGCGAGCGCATTGCCTCAACGAGGATGACGCCGGCGATAGCGACCGTGATTATCACGTCGAACGGTGTGTTCACAAACCAGAGCAACGTCATGAAATACGACCCGGCATTAAAGGCAAAGTGCAGCAGGATCGTGTAGCGGAGCTTTCCGATCGTCACGAGCACCCAACCAAAGATGAGGCCGGCGGCACCCGCGTAGCAACCCTGTACCCAATTCATGTGCATAAAACCGAAGATCGCCGCCTGCAGCACAATCGCCGCGGCGATACCCCACGTGCTTGGGGCCGCCCAGGGCACCATGGCGCCACTCTGCGCGCTCACACGACGCCGGCACTTCCAAAGTGGGCGGCACTGCGGATTAAACGCTCGGAGCGAAAACTCAAAAATAATGCCGCGCACCAGCAGCTCTTCACAAAATGGGGCGCCGAGCACCGTGGTCAGGACGGCAAGAAGGTTGGTATCGCCCAAGCCTGTTTCCTCGACGAGCTCGCTATAGTCCGCCGCAACCTCGGGCAGCAGCGACAGCACGCCGTCGCATAGGTAGCTAATGACCACCTGCATGGATAGGCCGATCACGACAACGTATGCGATGCGCTTCCATGCAGCATTTGCTCCCCCGCCGAGCGGGCGTTCACCTTGCCGGCGCGCCATGAAGGAGCGGGGCCACAGATAGCGCCACCACAGCAGCGCCATCAAAAACGACGCCGTCTGAGCGGCGGCCTGAAACCATTGAATATCGAGATTGTCGATCGGGAAACCCGTCAGTGCCGACACGATGTCCAGCGCGGAGAACAAAACAATGCTCAGGGCAATATCGGCAGCGACGACACCAAAACAGGCAAGCGCCCAAACCAGCGCATTGAGCATGCCAACCTCCTCAAAACCCGGCACTTGGGGACAGTCATTGTTGATGAGAATCGGGCGCAGCGCCAAAAGCCCCGTTGGGCGAAATGTCGAACGGGAAGGTGCCGCAGCGATTGAACGCGGCGATAAACATGCGGATGGCGTTGGACGGCGTGGTGCCCACGAGCTGGGTTGCCGCCGCGAAGGCCGCCTTTTCCTCGGGCAAGACCTTCGCGACAACCGGGGTCATGTGTTCTGCCATGGCGCTTCCTTTTTGAAACGACGGTGGTGCGGATAGATGCGGGCCACGCGGCTGGGCGACGGGCTGTGAAGGCAACCCGATTGGCCCGCATCTGGAGTGTGTTTCTACGGCGTTGGTATTACTTGATATTCCTAAGTATTACCCCGCAGATAGAATACCATACCCGACCCCATGGGGACGGAGAAAAAACGGATCATTTTGTTGCTGAGTAAGTATTTAGAGCGTGATGATATCCGAGATATTGAGGGCCTGAGCGTCGACGGCATCGTGCGTGGCAAGCAACAGCATGCGACCGTCGAGCAAGTCGAGCACGACCTCGGCGCATGCGTCGCGTGCAGCGGTATCTAGACCGGTAAAGGGCTCGTCCAGAATCACCGCGTCGCCTGGGCACAGCAGGGCTCGAGCGATCTCGACGCGACGGCGCTGCCCGCCCGAAAGCTCGGCCACGCGAGCATGTACATCGACCCCCGGCACCAGCAGGCGCAACAGGGCTGCAGCACTCGAGGCATCCACGCGCGCGTCGGCGCACACCAGCACGTTATCCAGGGCAGAGATGTCCTCGACCAGGCACACATCCTGAAACACCATGGAGCACGGCGCGCACTCCCCCGCCGCAAGGGCAAGGAGCGTCGACTTGCCCGCACCCGAGGCGCCCATCACACAGATACGCCCAGACGCGGGCACGTTGAGCACCAGTCCGGCGAGCGCCGGCGCCCAGGGCGCGCGATCGCCCACGGCAAGCGCAAGCTCCGCTGAAGTGCCATCGCTCGCAGCTCCCGCACGCCCACGCAATCCATGCCCATGCGCCCGCACGGCCGCGCCCCACGCCACGGGTCCCGAAACCCGCAGCAGCCACACCAGCACGCGCTCACACGCCCACGAGGCGGCAACGACCAGCATGGTCCACGCCAGCAGGTCGGCCGTCTCAATCAAAAGCTTTGCCTGATAGATGCGCTCACCCACGGTGCCCACCGCCATGCCGATAAGCTCGGCTGCCACGCCGGCCTTCCAGCTCATACCAATCACGGCACGGGCGCACGAAAGCACAAACGGCAGGACTTCGCGCCAGGTATGGGCGCAAAACAGTCGCCAGCCCCGCACGCCATGCAGGCGAAACATCTGCTCCTGTGGCTCATCCGTTTGCGTCAAACCCTCGACCAGCGAGAAATACACGCCCGGCAGTGCCATCAAAAAGACCGCTGCAATGCTCACGCGCGCCGACCCCAACCAAATGAGCAACAGGACCACCACGCAGGCAACCGGTGTCGCCTTCACAAACGACAGCGCCGGAGCCACCAGGCGCGCAAACGCACGCGAACGTGACGAAATCCCGGCAAGCACGCCACCACACACCGCGGCAAGCGCCAGCCCGCCTAGTATCCGCGCGCCCGAGCCCGCCAAAATCGCCCAGGTACCGCCATCGCACACCAGGCGCAGCAGCGCCAAGGCAACAGCACCCGGCCCCGGCAAAATCAGCGGCTGCGCCACCAGCGCCGCCACCAGCATCCACACGGCAAGCCAAAAGGCGGCGACGGCACCTGCTGCCGCCACCGCCTTCATACGCTCTGTCATTTGTCGAGCAAACGCACGCACGGGCTACTCCAAGTAGTAGAAATCGTCAGCCGGAAGTTTACCACCCACGGCACTCGCGTCCGCGTCGGCCAGCACCTGCAGGTACCCACCGAGCGCCGCCTTCATGTCCTTCCCCGTCTGGCACACGAGCATGCACCCGGGAATCGCCTTTTCGGCAATCGCGGCGTTATCCACGATGCCCGCATCGACCACGGCCTGGGCCCAGTCCGCCGGCGACGCGTTCACGGCCTCAACGCTCGCCGCGTGGCAGCTCAGGAATTCCGCCACGGCCTCGGGATGTTCCTCGGCAAACGTGCGGCGCACCACGGTCACGCCCGTCAGCAGGCGCGAACCCGTGTCACCTGCCAGCTCATCCCACACATCGGTCAGACTTACCGGAGCCGACAGCTTGCCTTCGCTCTTGGCGATGGCGGCGGTCTTGAACGGCTCGGGCAGCACGCCCACAGCAGACGGATCGGCAAGCAGGGCCGACAGCACCTCGGTGGGCTCGCTCTTAAACTCGAGCGTCACCTGGCCGGTCAGGCCCGCGCGCTCCAGCAGGTAGTTCATGACGTACTCCGGCGTGGCGCCCTTGCCCGTCATATAGACGGTATGGCCCGCCAGATCGCCAAACGAGGCCACACTCGCGTCGCCCGTCACAACGTTCAGCACGCCCAGCGTGTTGATGTCGATGACCTGCACAGCGCCCTCGGTCTTGTTGTAGAGCACGCTCGCCACGTTGGCGGGCACCAGGGCAATGTCGATATCGCCCTGAATGACCTTGGGCACAATCTCGTCGGCGGCAGTGTTGATCGCAAAGTCGAACTCATTGTCCGTCTCGCCATCGGCAGCCTGGTCCATAAACTGCACCAAGCCAATCGAGGTCGGGCCCTTGAGCGACGCGACGTGCACCTCGACCGGCTCGGCAGCGGCACCGTCAGCGGCAGACCCGGCAGCCGAGCCCGCAGCAGACCCCGCCCCCGCAGCTCCGCCGCCGCAGCCCGCGAGCGCAAGCGACAAGGCGCCCGCGGCGAGCGCCGAGGCAAACCCCCGGCGCGACATTTCAAAATCAAACGCGCGCATCGCTAGCACGTCCCCTCGTTAGGCATCGTCCATGCGTGATGGTCGGTATGCAGCAACTCCTCGGCCAGCGGTGAGAGCGGCTCGCCCAAAAACTCGCTATAGCACGCCTGGACATCGGGATTCTCGTGCGAGAAGCGAATGTCCGCAGCGGCATCCAGGCCCCACAGCACCTGGCCGCGCTCAGCTGCCAACTCGCAGCCGTCGTGGATGGGCTGGCCGCCGCCACCGACGCAGCCGCCCGGGCACGCCATGACCTCAACGAAGTCATAGCTCACGCGGCCGGCGCGAATCGCGTCGAGCAGACGGGCGGCGTTGCCCAGCCCGTGCGCCACGGCGACGCGCACCTTGGTGCCATCGATATCGGCCACGGCTTCCTTCCAGCCGTCCAGGCCGCGCACGTCGGTAAAGAAGTCGGCGTCGGGGTTCTTGCCCGTCACCAGGTAATAGGCCGAGCGCACGGCGGCCTCCATCACGCCTCCCGTGGCGCCAAAGATCACGCCCGCGCCCGTGCCGAAGCCCAGCGGCGTATCGAGCGGCTCCTCGGTAAGCGTGTCGACGCTCACGTGGCTCGCGCGAATCATGCGTACCATCTCGCGCACCGTCAGCGCAACGTCCACATCGGGCGCGCCGCCCTCGCCCACCATGCTCGGCAGCGCACACTCGGCCTTCTTGGCCGTGCACGGCATCACGGACACCACGAACAGGCGCTCGGGCTCCACGCCCAACACCTTGGCGTAGTACGTCTTGGCAATGGCGCCGAACATCTGCTGCGGCGACTTGGACGTGGACAGGCTGTCGACAAACTCCGGATAGCGCGCCTTCACAAAGCGTACCCAGCCCGGGCAGCAACTCGTGAGCATGGGCCAGCCGCGGCTGTCGCCCTCGCCCTTGGAGGCAGCGCCCAGGCGCTCGAGCAGCTCGGAGCCCTCCTCCATAATGGTGAGGTCGGCCGAGAAGTCGGTGTCGAACACGTACTCAAAGCCCACGCGGCGCAGCGCGCAAGCCAGGCGTTCGACGGTAGCCTCCTCGCGCGGAATGCCGAGCTCCTCGCCCCAGGCGCTACGCACGGCCGGCGCAATCTGCACCAGTACGATCTTGTCAGGATCGGCGAGAGCATCGAACACGGTCTCGGTATCGTCACGCTCGCGCAGGGCGCCCGTCGGGCAATGCGTGATGCACTGACCGCACGCGACGCAATCGGTCTTGCCGATCGGCGCACACCCGCGGGTGCCCACGGCGGTATGCGTGGCGCGGTTGGTCAGGTCCCAAATCCCTAAGCCCTGCACGCTCTCGCACACCTTGATGCAGCGCATGCATTTGATGCACTTGTCGTTATCGCGGATGATGGGGAAATCGAAGTCCCAGCCCTCGCGCGCCAGGCGCTGCTCGTACGGCAGATAGAAAATGCCAAGGTCGTTGGCGATGGTCTGCAGGTTGCAGTTGCCGCTGCGCACACAGCTCGTACAGCGCGAGTCGTGCTGGGACAGCAGCAGCTGCACGTTGGTGCGACGGGCCTCGCGGGCCTTGGGACTGTTGGTATGGACCACCATGCCGTCGAGCACGTAGTTGTTGCAGGCGGCAACCAGCTGGTCGCAGCCCTCGACCTCGACCACGCACACGCGGCAACCGCCGATCTCGTTCAGATCGCGCAGGTAGCACAGGGTGGGAATCTGGATGCCGACGGACTTGGCCGCATCCAGGATCGTGGTGTGCTCGGGCACCACGACCTCGCAATTATCGATAGTGAGCTTGACCATGTTATGCGCTCCGTTTTCGGTGCTGTCGCTGACGGTGGTGTTGTTGGGCTCTACCATTCCAGGTTCCTCCCTCCGCGGAACGCGCCAAAGCCAAAGTGATCGCAACGCAGGCAGCGGCTCGCCTCCTGGCGCGCCTCCTGCTCGGTGAGACCCTGCTCGACCAGATTCCAATCGTGAATACGCTCGCCGGCCTCGCGCTCGCCCAGCTCGCAGCGGCCGCACTCGTGCTTGCCCTTAAACTGGACGGTCGGCAGCTCCACGTCGAGCTTGATCTTGTGGTCGAAGCCCAGGTAGCGGTCGATATTTGCCGAAGCCACGCGGCCGGCGTTGATGGCGCGGATAACGGTGGCGGGGCCGGTCTGGCAGTCGCCGCCGCTAAAGAGGCCGTCGAAGTTGGGCACGGCACCGTCCGAGTCGGTGACCACGCAGCCCCACTTGCAGGCAATGCCCATCTCCTCAAACGGCTTGGAATCGATGTCCTGGCCAATGGCCACAAACACGCGCTCGCAGGGAATGACGCGCTCGGGCGTGGCGGCGGCACGCGGGGCCGGACGCCCACGACGGGGCTCGCCGATAATCTGCGGCTGCACGCGCAGGCCGCTCACGCGACCGTCCTCGCCCGTCTCGATGGCGAGCGGGGCCGTCAGCTCCAGCACCTCGCAGCCCTCGGCCTGGGCGCCGGCGATCTCGGCGTCCTGGGCCGTCATGTCGCAGATGCGACGGCGGTAGACGATGCTCACCTTTTCGGCACCGCAGCGCACGGCGGAGCGCGCCACGTCCATGGCCACGTTGCCGCCGCCGATGACGCACACGCGCTGGCCGCTCAGGTCGGGCAGCTCGTCGTCGCCGATGGCGCGCAGCATCTTGACGGCCGACTCCACGCCGAGCGCTTCCTCGCCCGGAAGGCCGAGCTTCTTATCGCTGTGGGCGCCAATGGCCAGGTAGACGGCATCGAACTCGTCGCGCAGGCGGGCAAGTTCCTCGCCGTTGACGGAGTGATCGAGCTCAACGTCGATGCCGGCGCTCAAGATCCAGTCGATCTCGGCCTGCAGGCGCTCGCGCGGCAGACGATAGCTGGGGATGCCATAGCGCAGCATGCCGCCCAGGTGGTGGCGCTGCTCAAAGATGGTCACCTTATGGCCCATCACGGCCAGGTAGTAGGCGCAGGAAAGGCCGGCCGGGCCGCCGCCGATCACGGCGACGCGCTTGCCGGTGTTGTCCACTACATGCGGCTTGTGGTCGTTGAGGTCACTGTGCTCGACGGCAAAACGCTTGAGGGCGAGGATGTTCATGGGGTCGTCGACCATGCCACGGCGGCAGTGCATCTCGCAGGGATGCTCGCACACCAGGCCGCAGACGAGCGGCAGCGGATTGTTCTTGCGGATGACCTTGACGGCGTCGGCATAGCGGCCGGCCTCGACCAGCGAAATGTACCCGGGAATGTCGACGTGCGCCGGGCAGCCCGAAACGCACGGGACGCGGGCCTCGCGGTCAAAGCCGCAGGAGTGCTCGCGGATGTGATGCTCAAAATCGTCGCGGAAGCCGCGAATGGCCGTGAGTGCCATGGCGCCAGCTTCGTAGCCGATGGCGCAGTCGCTCGAAAGGTAGATGGTGCGGGCGGTGCGCTCAATCAAGTTGAGCGTGGACTCGTCGGCGCGGCCCTCGAGCACATCGGCGAGCAGGTCGCTCAGCGCGCTCAGGCCCACGCGGCAGGGCGTGCACTTGCCGCAGCTCTGGGTGGAGCACAGATTGACGAGCGCTGCCGTAAACTCAACGGGGCACGGGGCGAGCGAACTCACCGCCAGACGACGTCCGAGCGCATCGTGCAGGTCGTCCATGACGGCCTGAGCGTGGCTGCGTTCCATTACGTGCAGTCGAGCCATAAGATCCCCTCTCACATGGCAGCCCGGAGGCGAGGCCGGGCGAAGTTGCTATACGCACAACACTGACCTAAAAAGTTGTTAGGTCTCCACGCAGTTCGGCAGGCGGTATGAAATGTCACCCTCGGCGGTGAAATAGAACATTACCGCAGATAAATGCCATATTTGGTAAAACGCGTTACCAAATGACAATGCCCCGCCCACGCAATCACGTGGACGGGGCATTGCTCCAGGTATGCGGCCAGCGACCCTGTTGCCTTTACTTAAGCTCGGGCCAGTAACCCTTGTTGGCCTCGATCATGTCGTCGAGAACTTCCTTGGCGACCTTCATCGAAGGCACGGTCTTGTTGAGCGTAAAGGCCTTGAGCGCCTTCTCGTACGAACCCTCGATCGTGGCCTCGACCACGAGCTTCTCGGAGTTCAGCTGCTGCATCATAAGACCCTGCTGGAACAGAGGAATGTTGTCACGGCTGATGACCTCGGGGCCGTTCTTGCCAATGTAGGCAGGCAGCTCGACCATGGCGTCGTAGGGCATGTTGGGGATAGCGCCCTTGTTCTCGCAAATGACCAGGAAGCGCTGCTTGGTATCGTTCTTCAGAGCGATGGCCAGGTCGGCAATCCAGTCGCCGTGGCTGCCCGCATAGAACGTGCTCTCGTCGATCTCGCCGGTCTTCTCGTAGTGGTCGATGCCGTCGAAGAGGTTCTTCTCGCGCGTCTCCTCAACCTCGTTAGCACGGGTGCGCTCGGGGTTGGAATGCTCGACGAACTCCTTCTGCTGCAGGTAGTAGTTCAGGTACGTGTTGGGCAGGTACTCCGGGAAGCACTCCATGATCTCGTACTCGCCCTTCCAGACGTAGTACCAGCTGCCCTTGGTGTGGCGGTTCTGCTCGGGGTGCTCGTCAGTGGCCTCCTCGGGCTTCTTTGCCATGAGCGAGCCCATGCCCTTGAGGTAGGAGTCGGGCAGCAGAATCTCATGCTCCTTGATGTACTCGCGCAACTGCGGGAGCACCTCCTCGCCCTTGTGGCGGATCGAGGTGAACCAACCAAAGTGGTTGAGGCCAAAGTAATCGTACTCGACATCCTTCTTGTCGATATCGAGCGCGGCGCAAACCACATCGATGATCGCGATCGGCATGTCGCAGATGTTGATGATGCGAGCATTAGGACGCAGCACGCGGCAGCCCTCGGACACGATGGCGGCAGGGTTGGAGTAGTTGAGAATCCAGTAGTCCTTCTTGGCGTACTTCTCAACGTCATCGATCAGCTCGACCATGGGGAAGATGGTGCGCATGCCGTAGGCAAGGCCGCCGCAACCGCAAGTCTCCTGGCCCACGCAGCCGTGACGCAGCGGAATCTTCTCGTCCTGCTCGCGCATGGCGTAGCCGCCCACGCGCATCTGGGCAAACACGAAGCTCGCGTCGGTAAAAGCCGTCTTTTTGTCGGTGGTCACCGTGAGCTTGATGTCCAGGCCGAGGTCCTCGTGCAGAATCCAGTCCACGAGCACGCCGATCTTGCGCTGGCGCTCCTCGTTGATGTCGTACAGGCGAATCTCGTCAACGTCGAGCTCGTCCTTGCGCAGAGCGATGGACTTGACGATGCCGGGGGTAAAGGTGGATCCGCCACCACACAGAGTAATGATCATTGTTTACTGCTCCTTCTCAATTGCGTTCTCGACTTTGTCGCGCATCTCGGCGACCTTCATGCCAAAGATGATCTGGATATTGTTGCCGTTGCGGTTGATGCCGCTGTTGGGCACGTGGTTGATGAGGTTCTCATCGATGAGGTCCGGGTTCTTAACGTTCACGCGAAGACGTGTAAAGCAGTTCTCGAGCTCCTCGATGTTGTCCTTGCCGCCAAGACCTGCGACCAGGTCGGCAATACCTGCATCGACGCCCTCTGCGGGAGCTGCGGCAACAGCGCCCTGCTTCACCGCGACAGACGCGGCGGCCTCGCCCTCGGCAACGGACTCGGCGAGCTCGGACTCTTCCTCGCGACCAGGCGTGTGGAGGTTGAGCTTCTTAATAAGGAAGGTGAAGAGGAAGAAGTACAGCGCGGCGTTGACGACTCCGAGCACGAGCATCATCGGCCAGTTGGTCTTATCGACACCAAGAACCAGGTTGGAAACCACGATGTTGATGATGCCGCCTGCAGTCGAAGCGGGCACGGAGAGGACCTTGAGCAGGACCAGGAAGATACCGGAAAGAACCGAGTGAACGACAAAGAGCACGGGAGCGGCAAAGACAAAGAGGAAGTCCATGGGCTCGGTGACACAGGAGAGCACGGCGGTGATGATCAGCGGGATGATAACGGCCTTGGTCTTATCCTTGTTCCCCTTGTAAGCGGTGAAGATAAAGGCGAGACCGATACCGATGTAGGGCCACAGGTTGTTGAAGGTATAGCTGTTGAAGTAGGTGCTATCGGAGAAGGGCTGGCCCGTCATTGCCATCTCGGCGACACGGATGGGATAGGCGCCGGCGATAACCTGATCGCCCAGCGTCAGGGTGCCGCCCACATCGGAGAACTGGAACGGGGTGTAGATGAGGTGATGCAGACCGGTAGGAACGAGCAGCTTGTTGAGCATGCCGTAGATAAACAGACCGATGTTGCCCGACTCCTTAATGATGCCGGCAACGGAGGAGATGGCACCCTGAACCGGAGGCCAAACGATGCAGAAGCCAGCACCCATGATCCAGGAAATGATGATCATGATCAGGAACGGAAAACGAACGCCCGAGAACATCGAAAGGGCAATGGGGAACTGCTTGTTCGAGTACTTGTTGAACACGGCACCGGTGATGCAACCAAGAATGATGCCGCCAAACACGCCGGTATCGAGCACCTGAATGCCCATAACGGTGCTCTGGCCGGTTCCGGTAAGGCCGAGCATGCCGCTCGCTTCGGCAAGAGAGCCGGTGGCGTTGAGCACGATGTTGTTAGCCTGCAGGAACAGGAAGAACGACATCAGGGCGATCAGCGAAGCATGGCCCTTGTTCTTCTTTGCCATGGCGCCGGCGATGCCCACGCAGAACAGAATCGAGAGGTTGTTGATGATAAACATCAGCGACTGATAGACAACGGCGCCCACAAGCTGGAACGGACCGGAGCCCAGCACAGGGATCACGGCGCAGATGGTCTTGTTGGTCAGAATAATGCCCACGATGAGCAGAATGCCGGCAACCGAGAGATACATCATCGGCTGAACGATTGACTTCGCGAACACCTCCAACGGCGCTTTGAAATTGAACTTCTTTTTTGCGGTCATAGCGGTACTCCCCTTCCTTTTCCGCAAATTAAGACAGATGTGCCCTGGACAAGACCGTGAGCCTTGCCTTATATCAATCGATGTGTGGGCACGTTATGCCTAGAGACCAGGTTCTCCAAGCAGGTTAACAATGTGATATGCGAGATAACTCTTCTCGGCATCGGTAACGACAACGTTATAGGTAGACGCTAAGTGGTCGGCAATTGACTCCGCACACGAGAACGCCCTCGGATACGCCGTTTCATCGATACGGAACAGCGCGTCGCCATTGACCTGCCCCGCCGCGGGATCGAGCGCCCGCTGCGCAAAAAACTGCAGATGGCGAACGAAACGCTCGTACGGCAACGAGGTGACGTCAAGGGTCGTGGCATAGTGCTCGGAAACAATCGCGAGCACGTCGCGAACAAGCTGGACCGAAACAATCAGACGGTCAGAGCGCTGCGGCATGGTGGCGTTGACGATATGCAGCGTAATAAAACCCTGCTCTTCTTCGCTCATCTGGATGCCCATATACTCCTTGATAATCTGCAGCGCACGGCCCGCAAGCGCATACTCCTTGCGATAGAACTGCTGGATCTCGAGCAGCAACGGATTCTCGCAGGGGACGCCCTTACGCTCGCGCTCCAAAGCAAGACTGATATGGTCTGCGAGAGCAATGAGAATCTTGTCGTTGATATCAACATTGAGCTCTCGACGGAGCATCTGAACAATGTCCTCGGAAATCACGAGGTTGACGGTGGGAATGGACTCCAAAAGATGTGCCAAGCGGTCAATCGTGCGCGAATCCTGAGAAGTGCCCTCCTGCAGCGCATAGGTCTTTTCGACCGATACCTCATCGATAGCGTCGCCGGCATGGCGGCCAAAGCAGAGGCCTCGGCCGATGACGATGAGCTCGGAGCCATCGTCCGAAGTGACCATTGCGACGTTATTGTTGAAAACTCGCTTGATAACCACGGCACCCACCACAAGAATTTACTCGGAAAGCCAGACGACAGGCTCTTTAACAGCAACAGGGCCGGAAGCATGCTCACGAAGAGTCGACTTCTCCGAGCGCTCGCACACGATAACGAAGACCGTAGGATCGAAGCCGGCGGCGCGGACCGCGTCGAAATCGACCTCGACGAGGGGCTGGCCCGCGTCAACATGGTCACCCTGGGCAACAAGCGCATGGAAGCCCTTGCCCTCAAGTTTAACAGTGTCGATTCCGATATGCAGCATCACCTGAGCAGAGCTGTCGTCGGACATGATGCCCAGCGCGTGCTCAGTCGGAAACAGTGCCGCGACGGTACCGGAGACAGGAGCGCACACCGTTCCCTCTTGGGGAACCACGGCAACGCCATCGCCCACGGCACGGCTGCTAAAAGCGGGATCATTGGTATTTTCTAGATGAACAAGCTCGCCGGAAACAGGAGCGAGGATTTCGAACTCGGAAGTTGCAGTCTTCTGCTCATCCGAACCGCCCATCAGGCGAGAAAAGAAACCCATGGTGGCATGTCCCTTCATAAATATAGCCCAACCAAAATCAAGCGAATGCATCCACAGAGACACACCCGTTCAAAGACTTTGGTTAGGCCCACGTCCGAGGGACTCGGTAACCTTCCGCATTTCTTTTTACGGGAGCTATTGTAGACAAGCCCAAAGCCAGAACAATCATTATGACCGGTGAGCGGTATTTTTTCTTCGATAAACGGTATTTAGGCGGCACTTAGGGACGTTCCTTTCCCGCCGGCACCCAGGGACACTCCTTGCAGCAATTTCGCATGCGTTAGATGAAGAGCTCGCATTCCTTCCGCACGACGCAAGCCTTGCTCAGCATCTGGGAAACAGCGGATAGCTTGTTGGGATCAAGCTTGCGAGCGCCTCGCGGGCATACGGCGATGCAGCGCATGCAGGAGATGCACGCCTCGTCAGCTGCTCGCTTGGGGTCGCCCTTGTCGATAGCACAAACGGGACACGCCGCGGCGCATGCACCGCAGGAGACGCATTCCTCTGTTGCCTCGGGTGCCATACGGCGACCTCCAGCTTGTTTATAAGGGCGATTGCCGGGGATAGAGGGCTCGGACGCATCCTCAGCCAACAGCTTTTGCTGAATTTGTTGCGCAAACTCTGCGAGCTGCGCCGCATCCTGCGCATCCGGTCGCCCAGCAGCAAACTGACGAGCAACGGAATGCTCAGCAATAGCAGAAACAGCTGCAACCACCCTAAATCCGGCGCGCTTCGCAACGTCCTCCAGCTCTACGAGCGTGTCCTCAAACGCGCGGTTTCCGTATACACAAACCAAAACAGCCCGAGCCCCGTTGCCGCGCACCATGCCCAACCGGTCAGCCACCACAGCCGGGATTCTACCGGCATACGCCGGCACAGAGATTACGGCCACGTCGTCCTCAGTCATCGAGACAGCGCTGAGATCTAGCCCGCTATCGGTCAGATCGACGGTAACGGTATTATTGTCCAGCGCCCCGGCCACAAGGCCAGACACCTTCCGCGTTCCACCCGTCGGACTAAACACAATTTCGAATACGCTCATCGAGGCACCCTCTCCCTACGCCTAGCAACGCGTCAAGCCGTTTTCACATTCAGACAGAGTATACGGCGCATGGGGGGAGCTCCCCGTTTTGGTGCGCCAGGCACCCCAATGCACCCACCCTACGCTGTCTGCCTCTTCGTTTTGCATAAATTACGGTACAGATTGTATATATTTACGGGATATCGCCGCGTTCTCCTGAGGTACCCCATCCTGGCCCGTGCAAAAAACGGAGTATTCTGCAACGTGACGGTAGCGTGCAGAGATGTGGTGTAAGAGGCGGGGCATGCCCCGCCTCCGCCCTTTCCTGAAAGGGAGGGGACACCGCCTAGAATTCGTCGTTGGAGTAATGAAGGTGACGAATGGAAGGAAAGGCGATGCCCCAAGAAGAGAGTGTACTGCGCCTCGGCCGCGACGAGGCCCTCGAGGCGGCGAGGCTTTGGCAGGAGTGCGGCGACGCGCGCGAGTTCGCGTGCAGGGTGCTGGGCAGCGTGATGAACGCGCTGATGGACTCCGAGGCCCAGCAGATGTGCGGCGCGAGCCGCAACGAGCGCAGCGACGGCAGGGAGAACAGCCGCAACGGCTACCGCCCCAGGTCGCTCAAGACCGCCGTGGGCGACGTGGAGCTCGAGATACCCAAGCTCAGGCACGGCACCTACTACCCCGAGGGCATGCTCGCGCGATGGTCGCGCGTCGACACCTCGGTGGCCGCCATCGTGCAGGAGATGTACGTATGCGGCGTGTCCACCCGCAAGGTCGAGCGCGTGGCGTCCAAGCTGGGCATATCCTCGCTGTCGAGCTCGGAGGTCTCGAGCCTCTGCTCCGACCTCGACGCCGAGGTGGCGGAGTTCCGCCGCCGCGACCTGTCGGGCACGCCGTGCTGCTACCTGTGGCTCGACGCTACCTATATGAGCTGCAGGGTCGGCTCGTCGGTCGTCTCGCAGGGCGTCGTGACCGCGATCGGGCTGGGCGCCGACGGGCGCAAGCACTTCCTGGGCTGCGACGTGGTCGACACCGAGAGCGAGGACTCCTGGGCGGCATTCCTCGGCGGGCTGCGCGAGCGCGGGCTGGCCGGCGTTCGCCTCGTGGTCTCCGACAGCCACGCCGGGCTCGTGGCCGCCGTCTCGCGCCTGTTCCAGGGCTGCGCCTGGCAGCGCTGCGTGACGCACCTGCAGCGCAACCTCCAGAGCGCCTGCTCGGGCAGGCCCGAGGACTCCAAGGCGGCCGTCAGGGACCTCGTGCACGCCGCGGTCTACCAGGACGACCCCGACCTCGCGCGCTGCGTGTGGGCCGAGGCGGCGCCCTGGGTGGCGTCGGTGTCCGCCAGGGCCGGCGAGGTCTTCGAGCGGGCCGAGGACTCCGCGCTGGCGTTCACGGCCTTCCCCAGGGCGCACTGGGCCAAGCTCCGCACCAACAACGTCCAGGAGCGCGCCAACCGCGAGATCAAGCGCCGCTACAGGGTCGTGCAGTCCTTCCCCTCGAGGGAGTCGATGCTGCGCCTGACGTGCGCGAGCCTCATGGAGACCGAGGGACAGTGGTCCCAGCAGCGCGTGTTCTCCGAGGCCTCGGCCGCCGAGGGCTTCGCCGAGC
>NZ_QSQO01000012.1:0-65631 GCF_003436775.1 Collinsella sp. TF11-5AC | reverse complement strand
ACCCCGCGGCGCGGGCCGCCTCGCCCGACGCCTGCGCGGCCGCCTGGGCCGCCTGGTGCTTGGCCGGGGCGGTCGCGCCGGCTGCCTCGGGGCCGCGCGCGCCTCCCTTTGGGGCGCCGAGGGCGGTCGCCGCCTTGCGGCTGCCTTGGGCTGCTTTCTTCGCCTTCCTCTGCCGCAGCCTTCCCGCGGCCTTCTCGGCCGCACGCCCCGCGTCGTACATGCCCGAGGCGCCCTCGAGCTCCTCCGAGTCGTCGAGTTGGGAGACGGCCTCCCGGGCGATCGCCAGCTTCGCCGCCTCGACGCGCGAGCGCATCGCGGCCGCCGCGCGCCGGTCGCCGGCGGGTTGGGACAATTTGTCCCCGAGCCCGCCTTCCGGGGCGTCGGGCCTGGACGGGCGCCCCTTCGCCGTTGCGGCGGGGCCTCCCGCCTCGTCGAGCGGGCCGGCGCCCTCCGAGACGTTTCCCAGGGCGTCGCGCTCGGTCTCCGCGACGTCGCCCGCGGTGAGCACGTCGCGGCGCTGCGCCCCGACCACCTCGAGCATCCCGCCGCCCTCGCTCGGGACGGCCATTCCTATTCCTCCGCCTCTCGCGCCGCCCGGCGCATCTCGCGCTCGGCGACCTCTGCGGGCTTGGTGTTCCACAGGTCGTAGAGCGGGCCTTTCGGGAAGTCGTCGGTGATGGGCACGCGGATCCCGGCGCTGATGAGCAGCCCCTCGCCGGGCTTGACGGCGTCGCCGATGTAGCCGCGCTCCGTGGCGGAGAGCTGGAGCATCTCCGCCCATGCGTCGAGGTCGGCGGTGGACTGCTTGTGCAGCAGGAAGAACTCGGAGTTGAGCACCATGTCGCGGGCCTCGGCGTTGGCCAGCATGTGGCTCGTGTTCTGGCTGATGCCGGTGCAGATGAGGCCGAACTTGCGCCCCTCGCGCCACAGGCGGGCGAAGTACTCGACCACCGTCGGATGCGCGAAGAGGCTCTGCACCTCGTCGATGTAGAGCCAGGTGTAGTTGGGGCGCGGCGGCGTGACCATCACGCGGTTGCGCACCATCTCGAGCGCCGTGATCATGCCGAACACGCGCATGTTCTGGCCGAGGCCGTGCATGTCGATGTTGGTGATGCGGTTGTCGAGCGCCACGTTGCTCTGGCCGTTGAAGAAGGAGAACGCGCCCTTCACGTAGCGCTCGTAGCGCAGCGCGATGTCGGCGGCCTCGGACTCGGGCTGAGCGAGCAGCGCCGCGTGGAAGTCGCCGAGCGTGGGCAGGCGGCCGTCCCTCGCGCACTCCCGGTACGCCTCGCCGACGCAGCGGGCGATGATCGAGCGGTCGCGCTCAGGCAGGCCCTCGCGGCCCTCGGCCATGAGCGCGCTCGAGAGCGCGAGCACCGCGTCGGTCTTGTACGCGAGCTTGGCGGCGTCGGCGCGGTCCGCGACGTCGGCGGTGTCGAGGGGGTTGAGCACCGCCGAGCATCCCGGGGCGAGCTCGACGTTCGCGCCGCCGAGCGCGCCGACGAGGTTGCCGTACTCGCCGGCCGGGTCGAAGATCACGACCTCGTCCTCGGGGTGCGCGAGAACGGTGTTGGTTATCTCGCGCTTGACCGAGAAGCTTTTGCCCGAGCCGGGCTTGCCGCACACGAAGCCCATGGGGCTCGCCAGGCGCTTGCGGTCGCACAGCACCAGGTTCCCGCTCTCCTTGGACTGCCCGTAGTAGCCGCCGCCCGCCTCGTCGAGGCTCTGGCTGGCGAAGGGCATCTGCATGGCCACCTGCCCCGTGGTGAGGTAGCGGCTCACGGTGACGTGGTTGTCACCGAGCGGGAGCACCGAGTTGAGAGCCTGGCGCTGCCGGAAGTGGAGCGGCTCGAGGCCGATCGTGCAGCCCTGCGCGACGCTCGTCACCTGCTGGACGCGGCGGTCGAGCTCCTCGAGGCTGTCGGCCCAGGTGTAGACGAGGCCTGTGTAGACGAACAGGCGCTCGGACTTGTTGCGCAGGAAGTCGAGCAGCTCCTCGGCCTCCTCCTTCGAGAAGCGCAGCTCGGGCGGCAGGATCTGGTAGTCGTAGCCCTTCTTCAGGGCGCTCATCTGCTCGTCGATGATCTCCTTGTCCATCCAGTCGATCTGGCGCTTCACGAGCGCGAGCGCCTCGCTCTGCGCGATGGGCTGCACGTGCAGCGTCACGTTGAGCGGCAGCGGCAGGTCGATGATGGAGGCGAGGTAGGTCTCCTCGATGACCGACCCGAAGCTGCGCACCGCGAGCACCGCGCCGTAGCGCCCGTCGCTGCGGAAGCAGTCGGACCTGCCCTCGGGCTTGAAGTCGAGCGTGGAGGGCATGACGAAGTCCTTCGTGCGCGCGCCCGACGTCGGGGACAATTTGTCCCAGGAGAACTCGAAGCGCGACCCCGGGCGCAGCTGCCCCTGCAAAAGCTCGAGCCTCTCGGCGCCGTCGAGGGCGCGCGACGAGCAGCGTATGCGCGCGAGCGTCTGCTCCACGTCTCCCCGGATGCGCGCGAGCTTGGGCACCGCGGCGTCGACGTCGTCGGCGCCCACGGCGTAGGTCAGGTAGCGGTGGCGCACGAGGTTCGAGACGCCCTCGCGCATCTTGTCGTTGAGGATCCGGTTGTACTCTTCGGCGAGCCCGGAGGTGGCGCGCTCCCCGGGCTCGAAGAAGACCTTGCGGCCGACCTCGTCGGCGGGGATGGGCGCGTTCACGACCTGGAGCTGCACGTGGGAGTCCGCCGGGAAGTAGTTGAACAGCGAGCTCATCACGGTGAAGGCCGTCTCGCGCGCCTCCTTGCGCGCGGACTGGTAGCTGATGTCGGAGAACTCGACCGTCTGGCTGAACATCCCCGGCATCACCTGGGCGATGCCGTCCCTGTACATGGCGTCGTAGCCGACGTAGGCGGCCATCTCGCTCGAGCGGTCGCGCTCCCGGCGGCGCCTCTGCCGCTCGGCCTCCGCGCCCTTCGAGGCGTCCTTGCGCCCGCCCGTGCCGCCGAGGAGCAGCCCGAGGGTGCTCGGGCGCTTCGGCCTATTCTCCTTGTTGGTTCTTGCTCGGCTCATAGAGCTCGGCTCCTTTCTTCCTTGCCCTGCGCCTCGCGCGACGTCCCGGGCGGCCCGGGCGCGGCGAGCCCTCGGGGAGGCTCCCGGCGAGGCAGGGCTCGTACGCGAGCAGCTGCGGCGAGAGCTCGTGGGCCGCCAAAAGCGGCAGCAGCTCCTCGGCGCGCATGCCGAAGGGCCGCCAGAACCCGGCGAGCCAGAACGGCATGCTGCAGAGCATGATCGGGAAGGCCGCGTCCGCGACGTCGGCGTGCAGGCCCAGGTGGACGAATGCCGCCGCCCCGACGGCGCTGCCGAAGCCGAGCGACACGCATGCGAGCGTGCGCAGGCTCATCTTCCCGACGATCTTCTCCTCGTACTCGCCGATGTCCTTCTGCACCGGTATCCTGAGCGCCATCCGCGACGCCCCCTATGCCGGCAGCCAGGACGTGTCCAGCTGACCGAAGTAGACCGACGCGGCGATGATGATCGCGCCGCCGGCGATGGTGGATATGGCGGTCGCGATCTGCGGGCCGCCCTGCTGCTCCCTGATGGCCAGGCCGAGCGAGACCGCTCCCCACACGACCAGGAAGCCGCCGAGGAAGGTCACGCAGCCCGACACGAGCTTGATGACGTTTGCGAGCATGCTGCTCTCCTTTGCTTTCGGTTGACGATGTTCCTTGCTGTTCCTCCCCCGCGGCGGGGGAGGCCCGCGCCCGCCGCGGCCCCGTCACGAGTTGCCTTCCTTCTGCCTGCGGTACTCCGCGAAGTCGAACGGGCCGCGGCGCGCGGCCTCCTCGAGCAGGCGCGAGCGCGGGTGGCGCTCGAGCCGGTACTTCCGGTCCATGAGCGGCATGCACCCGTTCACGAGCACGAGCGCGTCCTCGCGCGGCATGCGCGCCACCTCGGCGGGCTGTATGAGGTCGCGCTCGGAGATGCCGCGGTTCACGGTCCGGGTCCAGCCGGCGCCCCGCGAGTCGCTCTGCGTCTCGCTCGCCACCGTCTGTTTGCCGGCCATCTTGCTGATCTCCTCGTTGGTCTCGTTCGCCTTTCCGCCCAGGTAGAGCAGCGTGTCGCAGGCGTTCACGATGGTCTCGGCGTTGTTGTCGCCGTAGGTCTCCTTCAGCTGCGAGAGAGACTGGGCGATCATCGAGACGGCGATGTTCCGGCTGCGGGTGACGGCGATGGTCCGCTCGAAGTCGGGTATGCGCCCGATGTTGGCGAACTCGTCGAAGACGAAGTGCACCGTCGTGGGCAGCGAGCCGCCGTGCGCCTCGAGCGCCTCGGCGCAAAGCGCGCTCACGGCTGTGTCCATGAGCAGGGCGAACAGGAAGTCGAAGGTCGAGTCGGTGTCGCTCATGGACGCGAAGAGCGCGACCTTGGCGCCCTCGTCGCCCATGTGGGCGAGGCCGAGCTCGTCTTTGGAGGTGAGGTCGCGGACGGCACGGATGGACAGCGGCTTCAGGCGGACGTTGCAGCTCGAGAGCATCGACTTCATGGTGTCGCCGGCGGCCACGCGGAACTCGCGGTAGCTCGCGAGCGCGAAGTCGTCGGGGGGCGCGGGCTCGCGGACCTTGACCCACTCCCACGCGCCGTCCTCCTCGGCGAAGCCGCGCAGCGATCCGCCCTCCGCCGAAGCGCCGCCGCGCCTGACGTAGCGCTCGCCGGTCTCCAGCTCGCGGAACACCATGTCGAGCGGGCTCATGTAGCCCGGGTCGTCGCGGGCGTCGGCGAGCGAGAGCAGCGTGAGCAGCCCGTCGAGGTTTCGGTCGGCAGGCTCGCAGTGCATGACGAGGTAGGCCGTGAGCGCGGTGTAGACCAGGCGCTCGGCCTTCTCCCAGTAGGGGTCGCCCTTGTGGTCGGCCTCGCCCTCGGTGTTGGCGACGATGCCGCGGGCGAAGCGGATGACGCCCGCCTCGTCGCGTATGTAGGCTATGGGGTTGAAGCGCATCGAGCGCGTGAAGTCGATGGTGTCGAACGCGCGGATCTCGTAGCCGAGCTCCGCCAGCGCGCCGCCCATCTCGCGGATGAGCGTGCCCTTCGGGTCGGTCACGAAGAAGCTGGCGTTGGCCTGCAGGAGGTTCGGCTTGACGTAGTAGCGCGTCTTGCCGGTGCCGGGTCCTCCAACCACGAGCACGTTGTCGTTGGTGTCGGTGGAGAGGTCGAACCTGCGGCTCACGAGGCGGATGCGCGCGTTGTCGGTGAGGATGATGTTGTTGTCGGGGTCCTTGGCGTCGCCGAAGGGCGCGATGTCTTTAGGCGTGGCCCACCTGGAGCTACCGTGCTCCTCGCCGTCGCGCCGGGCCCCCTTGGTCCCCAGTGAGCGGGCCCAGGCGATGAGCGCGCCGCACGCGCAGGCGGTCCCGGCGCACAGGGGAAGCGCCTCCGCGGAGAAGACGCGCCCCGCGCGGAGCGCCGCGGGTATCGCCGCCATGGCGGCCTCCGGGTCGAGGATCGGGTTCGCGCCCGACGCCGCGATTGCCGCGGCCGCGAAGTCCCCCGCGGCGAACGCCGCCGCGGCCAGCGCGGCCGCCGCCTGCCACCTCATCTCTCGGGCCCCTCGATCTGGCGCGGGCCGCGGTCCCGGCCGGGGCCCTGGCTGTGGGCCCTCGACGCCTCGCGCGCCCGCTCGGCGCGCTCGGCCAGCCGCTCGGGCGCCTGGCGCCTCTCGGCTATCTCGGAGAGCCGCTCCCTTGCGCGCTCGGCGGCCTTTCCCGTCTCTTGCTCGAGCTGTCGGAAGGCCTCGTCGACCTCGGGGGCGTCCTCCACCTTGAAGAGCAGCCAGTCGCGGCCCCCGCCGGGGATGATGTGGTGCTCGACCGACGCGGCGCGCAGCTTGTCGGAGACGACCTCCTTGATCGTCGCGTACTCGGGAAGCCCCGAGAGCTCCTCGAGGCTGAGCTTCGCGTAGGTCGGCGCGCCGTCGGCCGCGATGGCCTCGGCGCGCCCGCCGGCGATGGTCCCGCGGATTCCCGCGAGGCGCTCGGAGAGCTCCCTCGCGCTGCGCGCCATTGCCTCGGCGCCGGCCTCCTGGCCGATCCTCAGCATCCAGTCGAGCAGCTTGCCGCCCGCCTCGTCCCCGTAGTCGCTCGCCATCCCGCGCCTCCCTTCCAGTCGAGATGAAAAGGGGCGCCTTCGCGCCCCGGTCGTCCCTATTCGGCCCCGACGGCCCTCTCGCGCGCCATTGGGGCGCGGGCTTCCTGCCCGGCGTGCGCGCGGCTCGCCTCGCGGGCGGACGCGGCGCGCTGCGCCAGCGGCTCGGGAGCCTTCTCGTGCAGATGGGCCCACTCGCCGCTGCGGCACTGCTCCGGCGTCGCCTCGCACATGTCGCGCATGGCGCGCTCGAACCGCTCGGGCTCCTGGGCGATGGCGCCGAAGCTCCAGCTCTCGAAGCCGGTCCACGCGTCGCCGTCGCGCTTGAGCGTCCACCACTCGTCGCCGCCGTTCACCTGCTGGATGAACGCGAGGTCGCGGTAGCAGAACCCCTGGCGTATGGCCCAGTTGCCCGAGCCGAGCGCCTCGCGGAGCCTGTCGACGCTGTCCGTGCGGGAGAACTCGTAGGGGTACTCCTCGAGGAACGGGTCGTCCTGCCAGTCGAAGCCGCCGACCTTGAGCCAGCCGTTCTCCTGGCACTTCTCCACGAGCCCGTCGTGCTCGCGGCCGGTTATCCTCTCGAAGCCGTCCATGGGCCCTCCGCCTTTCGTTTGTTGCTTGGCGGGCGGCGTCCTCGCGATGGGGGCACGGTGCGAGTCGGAGCAGGCGTGCGTGCTGGCGCGTCGGCGCCGCCCAAGACGTGTATAGCGATTTCGATTGCGACGGCGACCGGGGCCGCCCGCGATGGGTCGAGCTGGGTCGAGCCGTCCGCGCCTCCACGGGAAGCGCACAAGCTAGCCGAGCCGGCGCCTGTCCCTTCCGCCCAGGTAGACGGGCCTGCAGGTCTGGGAGATCCTGCTCGCGATCGCCTCTGCCGTTACGCGCTCGCCGCGCCTCGCGAGCCTGTCCGCCAGCGCGCCCGGCGCGTAGTTCGACGTGACGATGGTCGGGCGCATGTCCTCGTAGCGCGCGTCGAGCACGCTGAACACGGTGCCGACGGACCATTCCGTCGCGTCCTCCTTGCCGAGGTCGTCGAGCACGAGGACGTCGCACTTGGCGTACCGCGCGACGGCGGCCTCGGTGCCGCCCTCGTCGAACGTGGCCTTCACGCGCTCGAGCATGCCCTTGGCCGTCGTGAAGGCGACGTCGTAGCCGGCCTCGGCGAACAGCCTGGCCATGGCGGAGGCGGCGTGCGTCTTGCCGGCGCCGACGCCCCCGTGTATGTAGAGCCCGGCGCCCCCGTTGCCCGCGAACGAGGCGATGTACTCGGCGAACTCGGGGCGGTCGGCCTCGGCGGCCCGGTAGCGCCTGGGGATGCCCGCGCGCGAGAGCGCCTTCTCCCGGCGGGCGGCCTCCTCCTTGGCGGCGAGGGCCGCGCGCCTTCGCGCCTCGGCCTCCCGCTCGCGAGCCGCGCCCTCGCACGGGCAGGGGGCGGCGGAGATCCAGGCGACCCTGCCCGCCAGCGCCGCGCCGAGCGGATCGAGGGCGGCGCCGCAGTGCGTGCACGCCCTCGGCTCCGGCTCGTCGAAGGAGAGCCCGGCCGCCCGGGCCTGCTCCAGGGTGATGAGTCCCGCTCGGTCCATCGGGCGCCCCTTCCTTATCTTCTGAAGTCCTTGTTGTCCCTTTTGCTTATTGGGTGGCAAATCGTCAGGGGTTTCCCTGTCATCTCGTCAGGGGTTCGGGCTGAGAACCCTGACGGTTCGTCACCCTTGTTCGCGGCGAACCCTGTCATTTCGTCACCCTTTCGCGCCGGGAACCCTGACGAACCGTCAGGGGTTGCCAGCGCTCCGGGCGGCAGCCTCTCGCGCACGATGCGGTACCGCTTGGTGGCGTGCCCGCGTGCCGGGGCGTGCACGCCGCACTCCTCGATGAGGCCCCGGTCGAGCAGGTCGCGGATGGCGCGGTGGACGCTGCGCTCCTGCACGTTGAGGAAGCGGGCCAGGCCGCCCTTGCTCTCGAAGTAGCCGCACCCGGCGTCGCAGAAGCCGAAGATGCGCGCGTAGACGAGCAGGGGAAGGCCGGAGAGGCCCAGGTCCGCCATCATGAAGTGCCGTACCGTCGTGAACTCGCGCGGGGAGGGGCCGTCGCGCCCCTTCGGGCCTGTGGCCGCCATCGGCGCTAGCCCCTTCTGGGCGAGCCGACGACGCTGTTGCGCTCGACCCATGCGACGAGCTCGTCGTGCAGCACGATGCCGTCGCGAGTCTTGCCGCCGATGTAGCGGATCGGGAACGGGTCGTCGGGGTCCTTGGCGAGCCGGTACATGGCGTCGCGGCTGATGCGCAGCATCGCGCACGCCTCGTCGGCGCCGAATATCGCGTTGGTCGATGCGATGAGCCTCACCTGGCTCCTGCTAATGCTCTTGGTCATGGTCGTCCTCGAGCTCCTTTCGTCTCGAGGCTCCCTCGCGTGCCCGGCCGCGGGCGGCTCCTGGGGCGGTCGCCGCCGTCATTTCCTGCCGCTCCTCGACTCGATGTAGGCGTCCACTGACGCCCTCGACACCAGGAGCTTCCTTCCGAGCCTGTACGAGTCGATCTCTCCCGACCAGATGAGGTCGTATGCCTTGTTTCGGCTCGCCCTCATGTACTCTTGCATCTCGATTACCGTCATCCATTCGTCGCGATCTTGGCTTCCCTCGGGCGCGGCGCATTCGGCTGTGTGTGCCATGGTTCCTCCAATCTTCCCGTGCGGCACCGCGCGAGCACACCGCACGGCACCGTGTCCCTTTTCGTCTGCGCGACGATTGAACCGCCTGATGTCGATTGGTGAGCACGGCGGGAGCGGAGACGGGTCGAGATGGGTCGAGCTGGTCGTGCCTTCACGAAACGGCCATGAGCCGCGTGCCTTAGCCCGCAGCTATGTCCCTGAAAAGTAAAAGGCGCCCATGCGGGCGCCTGCCTAGTAGCTGGAGTTGTTCGGTTGTGGTCGGAATGCTCGTCTTCCGCGGTGCTGTCGTCCGGGGTCCGGCATCTGTCGTTCGCCTCTTCTGTCGTGTTTGATGTTGCGTGTTATGCGAGCGACCTTGCGCGGGCCTGCTGGCCCGTTGCCCCAGGTGCACCCGGATAAATGGTACCCATCCGTTGGAACATGGACATCGCGGGAGGGCTGTTTGGGCAAGCTAGGATGGATGAGCGGCGGGGTTCTAAATGCAATAATTCGAGCTAAAGGGCCTTGTACTCTCTTTTGTAAAACGCGAGGGTGCAATAAACTCGACGATCCCCCTGAACCTTTTCTGAACGAATCAGCTCTTAGGCGGTATGACGCGACACGCATCGGTAGTGCTCGGACTGGGTTAGTCATCGAGTGGGTATAGAACATACGTTCTGTATAACGTTATAGCACCAGGTGGCAGGCGTAGTTTCAATCGAAGCTACGCCTGCTGCTATATATGGGTTGATGGTGGTATCAATGACCGCGATGCTTCTGTTTGCGCTTCAGTTTTCGCTGCTCGAAGCGCGCCTCCGCCTCATCCGCGCGACGCTGGCTTCTTGCTTGAGCCGATTTCCGCTTCATCGTCTCCCGCTGATTCGCGAGCGCCTGCTGCGCCTTGGTGCTCATCGCCGGCTGCTTGAGGGCTTTCGCCGCCTCGCGGGCGCGTCGCTTGGGGTTCTTCGCGGGCTTGCTCGCCTCGGCCGGACCGTGGCAGAAGAACGAGAGCTTCGCCCATTTGCTGACAACGAATCGCAGGATCTCCTCATTGGACGGTTCTGCGCCGAAGACGATGCGGGCGGCGCCGTATCTGCCGTCCTCGACGTGCTCCGCCAGCCCGACCCAGAATTGGCCGTCGTGATATACGGTCAGGGTGGACGACACGCTGATCTGCATGGCTGGTTCCTCCTTTATGTAGATGACCATGCAGAGAAGGGACAACCAAGGAGGCAGGTTACTGATGCGGACTCCCGCACGCCCACGACTACCCGACGGGGACTGTGTTTTCATCTCTGGTGCCCGCATTGTAGCACGCGCGGATTCACGATGTTGATTGCCGGCGCCTAGACGGAGATGAAGGCGGTTCGATCTAGGTCAAGCCGGTCGCTCGTTCATGAAGCGGCCGATTCCCTGAAAATAAAAGGCGCCCACGAGGACACCTACAGGCTATCTTCGAACTACTTGGTTGGGGCAGACGGAGGAAAAAATAGGGCAGAATCGCTCTCACGATCCCGCCCCGCAAACCCGAGGGTTTCTAACTGGCTCCATTATTCCGGGCTTCTCAGTTCTGTCATTGACCCAGGTATCATCCGTCTCCTATAGCGAGTGAATATAAAAATAGGGCAGAGTCGCTTGCGCAAGTCCGCCCCTAAAACCGTGAAGGTTTTGCTATCTGCAGGCTATTCTACCAACCCGAGCGATTCTGTCAACCTGCGAAGGAACTCGAGCGCGGAGCGAGCTGCGGCGTCGGGCCCCTTGTCGGGCAGCGCCTCGGTTTCGCCGTCGGCCCTGGCGAACATCTCGGCGAGCTCGGATGCGGCGCGCGAGCGCGAGGAGCCCTCGGGTACCAAGCCGGAGTGCGCCACGAGCACGGTCGCGACCTCCTGCATGGCCGTATTCCCCATCCACTTCCTCCTGGTCGCCTTGGGAATCCCCACGGCGGCGACCCTTCGGGAGACGCCGCTGGACGCCGAGCCCCGGGCGGCGCCCCTCTCGGCGAAGCAGTTGATCAGGCACGAGCCGTGCGCGGCGCAGTTGCGGACGGACTTCACGCGCTTGAGGTCGTAGTGGGAGGCCTCGAGGCGCCTGTCGCCCCATCGCCTGGCGCAGAAGCGCACGAAGTCGATGAGGGTGCCGAACGAGGTGAGCTCAAGGAAGGCCCAGGCAGGCATGTCGCCGGAGTACTTCGCGTAGAGGCTCGAGCTGTAGGGGCTGCGGCCGCTCATCTTGAGCTCGCGCAGGCGGTACTCCCTGTTTGCAGTGGTAAGCGATGCCATGTAGTCGGCCACGATGGCGTAGCCGTCCTCTCCACGGTCCTCCATCTCGCGAAGCAGTGTCACCTTCTGGAAATGCTCGATGTCGAGCGTCATGCCGAGCAGGGCGTGGCGCAGCTCCTGGTCGAGCGCCGCGAGCAGGCGCAGCTGGCCGAAGTCGAGGTCTACGTAGCGGCCGTCGCGCGGGCCTCCCTCGTATTTCGAGAAGAGTTTGCGGTAGGATGCGAGCTTGAAGAAGTTGCACTTGTCGCGCAGGTAGTCCGCGGCCTCTTCCTCGGAACACAGTTCGAAGGCTACGCCCTTCTGCTTGAGGTGCTCTATCTGCTGCTCGATCGTGAGGATCGGCTTCCTATCGTGGGGTTCGGCCATGCTCGGTCTCCTGTCATTGATTTGAGAATCCTATTCTACCAGCATGTTTGCCCTGAATCCTGAAGGCCCGTTCGCCAACTCATAAGCAAGCCACCTGAGACTACTCACTTTGTTCACGAATGGCGAAGACCTGCGACCTGGGGTTTTGCAAATGGCGCGCAAGCCACCCGCGTTAATTCACTTGCGATTGCAGCTGGCGGCTTGCGGGCAAAAGGGCGGTTGAGTTTCAAAACGGGCGTTTTCGGCGCCATCGAGCCTCCAAAGGCGACCCGCCGCGCACTTTGGGACAAAAACAAAAACTCAAAGCCCTGAGTTTGAAAAAAGTTTTTGAGGTTGTCCCAGCTTTTGTCCCCGAAGCCGACGAAACGCGACATCGCGTCATTCGGCGGCACGCGTTCCGTGTCGATGCCGAAAACTGGGTATAACTGGAGTGACGGGACGGCAGAACCGACGCCATCGAGTGGGAATAGAACATACGTTCGATAAAATAATATAGTATTAGATAGCGGACACGGTTTCAATCGAATCCGTGTCCGCTGCTGTATGTGTGTCCTTGCACGCCCAATATGTGCCGTAAAAGCCGTCTTCTTCAACGTCAAAGTGAATGGGCTTCATTTTTGCCTTTTAAAATCCAATTTTCACGATTTGCATTTTCATCCCGTTGTCACCGACCCTTGCGAGAAACCGGAAAAAGCTGCTGACAGAAGGGTCTCTCAAATCGTTGTAACCCAGCATATAGCCGCGACTTGTGACCTGCAGACGGCTGTTCCACGTGCCGATTTCCTTGGCGGCATCCGAAACCGCAAAATATGCCCCCACATCCTTGATTTTTGCAGTCTTAAGCCATGTTTTTGCGATCATCTTTACTGCCGTCCGATTGGCAGCATCAAAGACCAGCACACCGCCGGGGAAAGCGTCCGCCATCCCCCGCACCAGCTCCCGGACCTGCTGGGTCAGAAAGTAATAGAACACTCCGGAGGCAAAGAACACCGCCCCGCCGGAGGCATCGATTTTGCCAAACCATGCGGCGTCTTTCAGGTCGCAGGGGATATTTTGTTCTCGATCCCCGGCGGGCAGCAGCTGCTGCCGCAAGGCAATCACATCCGGGAAGTCCAGATTGTAGATCTTGCATCTACCGTTGTCGCAGGTTCTGCCGGTGTTGTCCAGCCCGCAGCCCAGATTGACCACCGCCGCATTGGGGTGGTCTTTCAGGTAATCCTGCACCTCGAAAGCAAGATCACCCTGTCGCATGGCCACCTCCAGCGCACCAAAGCGCTGCATCAGGCTGCGGGAGTTTTTCTCTGCCTCTGAAAAGTCGTAGTCGATCTGGCCGAGCAGACGAACCGCTGTTTCATCCCTGTAAAGGGTCGGGTACAACTCCGTACACAGCTTCCGGGAATACAGCGGGAGGATCAGCGTCTCCTGCACGGTGTTTTTCTCAATTTTACATTTCATAGGTTTCTTCCTCAGTGAATAAAAACTGTCATAATTGCCGCCAGCACAGCCGCTATGACCGGCATGCCTAACTCATGTGCAGGATGGATGCAAAAATGCCCGTGCTTGATGCCCTTACTTCCGCGCCGTGACGCAGAGCCACTTTTTCTTTTTGCGTATCTGCACCTCGTGAAAACCCGCCTGCTCCAGATACGCCTTTAATTCAATGTCCTTGTAGATGGTCATGCCGCCGATGATCTGCGTCCACCTCTCGTCCTTGTCCGTATCGCCATTGCTCTCGTTGCAGATGAGAATTGTCCCGCCTGGCTTCAGCGTCCGCCAGACCTCACGGAAGCATCGGGGCAAATCAGGCCAAAAATAGACGGTCTCAAAGGCCGTGGCGGCATCGAAGTAGCTATCCTCAAACACCATATCCGCCACACTGCCTTGCAGAACGGCGCAACGCCCCTCCTGAATTGCAATTCGGTTGAGCTTTCTAGTCTTCTCCACGCTGACGGGCGAATAGTCGACGCCCTTGACGACGCCATGCGGGCATTTTTTCAGCAGCCGTTTTATGTTCGCCCCGCCGCCGCAGCCGCAATCCAGCACCTTGGCATTTGGCGCAAGTCGTAGAAATCGAAGTCCCCACCGCGCCACAGGGCTGTGCCCCAGGTTCATCATGGCAACCATAAGTTTTCCGCCGAGGCCCACGGGCTTGCGGGTGTTTTCAAAGAACGACATCTGGCCCCTCCGATTTCGTGCATTCCGCATAGGTCAACGGGAACGAGGCCTTCAGCACCGCGCTTCTCTGCACCGCCCAGCCGTTTTGACGCAGGAAACGTAGGTATTCCTCGCTTGTCCACCTGCTGTGGAGGGGGAATCCCGCCATACTCATGAAAAAGGCTTTTGCCTTGCCGGAAACCGAGTTCCCCGCGTGGGTGAAGGTTGGCGCGATGAGCACGCCGTCGTCCTTCAGCACCCGCCTGATTTCTTGCAGGGCCTTTTCCGGATGCGGCACTATGTGAAGCGCGTTGGACACGATCACCACTTCGAAGGACTTCCGTGCATAGGGCAGGCGGAACATATCTTGCACGGAAAAGTGCAGCTTTGCGGATTGATTGTCCCGCTTTGCTTCAAGGATCATCTTTGCAGAGGCGTCCGTAGCCTCGATGCGCGCCGCCGCATCCACGACGCTCTTTGCGATAAGCCCCGTGCCGGTGGCAACCTCCAGCACGGTCTTTGCTTTCACCACCGGCCGGATCACCCCATACATCTTCTCATACGCCGCCCGGTCGTTTCGCATGAAACGGTCATACCGACCGGCGTTCTTGTCCCAGAAACCCTCGCGTTCGTGCATGGCTGTCGCCCCCAAACAGTTAGAGCAGTCTAACTATAACACACGAATCATGCAGTAAGATGAGGCTAACCTTCTTTTCTTGGCTAAGACGCATCTCTTCGGTTTTCGCTTATAACGGCGCGAATCAGATACTAGGCTGGAGCTGAAGAAAGAGCTCGGCGGACAGGTAGGTCGATACCGGTTCCCGGAACGGTGGTCCAGCCAATTACACCAGGGCCCTAGTCATTGAGTGGGAATAGAAAAATCCTTAGTTATGGGGGTATAAATTTGATTTCCTTTAGGATACCCCCCATAACTATATGAATTGACCTGCTGACTCCAATGAAGATTGGAGGGTAACGGCCAGGGGTGACGGCCCAGCGAGTGTTATTTTGCGAGCTATGCGCGTTGAAAGCGACCTTTCGTGGCATAAACTACTTGCTGGAAGCCGCGGCTTTCAGAGTACGGCTTACGTGTACGTTTAACCTCCGTGGGCGACGGGGTGCCGCAAGGCGTAGAATATTGCCCACCTGTAGGGGCCTGCAGCGATGCGGGCCCCGCTTCGTATGAGGGGGCGCAACCGATGAAGATCGTATCCATCTCCCAGGACTTCTTCGACCTCGTCGAGGGCGACCGCGAGCTCATGCTTAAGCACAATCTCCCCTGCATCGTGGTGGTGAGGCTGCGTTTCCGCGGGAAGCGCAGGGACTTCGCCGTGCCGCTGCATTCCAACATCGCCCCCAACGTGCCCAAAGACCAGTACTTTGCGTTGCCACCCCGCCCCACGACGAGCCCCGGCTGTCGCCACGGCATCCACTACATCAAGATGTTCCCCATAACCAAGTCCTACCAGCGCCGCTTCAGGACCGAGGGCTCGGCCTACTACGAGACGCTCCAGCGCATCATCGACGGCAACACCAAGCGCATTGTCTCCGAGTGCCAGGCGTACCTCGACCGCTACGAGCGCGAGGGAAGGCCCCACTTCGCCGTCGACATCGACCGTATCGTGGGGCTGCTGGAGGGCGAGAAGTAGGGCACTTCGGCTCAGTCTCGAGCCATGTGGAGTCGCTCCGCATTTTTGAACGCCGCGTGTGCGTCCCAAATACTTGAGAAACAAGCTGTGAAGTGCAGTGGCTCGCCCGTGCCCGTGCATAGCCGTCACCATTAGCGTCTACGCGGCGTCGGCTTCAAGTGGAACTGGCCCCACTGCTGTATATGGTTTGCCTTGCTGCACATGGCGATCAATGCCCGCGATGCTTCTGCTTGCGCTTCAGCTTTCGCTGCTCGAAGCGCGCCTCCACCTCATCCGCGCGACGCTGGCTTCTTGCTTGAGCCGACTCCCGCTTCATCGCTTCCCGCTGTGCTGCGAGCGCCTGTTGTGCCTTGGTGCTCACCGCGGGCCGCTTAAGGGCTTTCGCTGCCTCGCGAGCGCGTCGCTTGGGATTCTTCGCGGGCTTGCTTGTTTCCGTGGCCTCGTCACCGAAGAACGCGAGCTTCGCCCATTTGCTTGTAACGAATTGCAGGATTTCCTCATCGGACGGTTCCGCGCCGAAGACGATGCGGGCGGCGCCGTATCTGCCGTCCTCGACATGCTCCGCCAGCCCGACCCAGAATTGGCCGTCATGATATACGGTCAGGGTGGATGACACGCTGATCTGCATGGTTGGTTCCTCCTTTATGTAGATGACCATGCAGAGAAGGGACAACCAAGGAGGCAGGTTACTGATGCGGACTCCCGCACGCCCACGACTACCCGACGGGGACTGTGTTTTCATCTCTGGTGGTTGGATTGTAGCATGAGCGAATGCGCATTGACCTCGCTGCCGGCATGCTGTGACTGGTCGAGGGTTTTACCAGGAATGGGGAAAGCCGGCACAGGAGCTGCGCCCGGGCGATGTGGTCAACATCGCCCCGGGGGTGAAGCATTGACACGGAGCCGCGCCCGACGGCTGGTTCTCCCATCTCGCGCTGGAGGTTCCGGGCGAGGAGACCTCCAACGAGTGGTTGGAGCCTGTGAACGACGAGGATTATCTCAAAGCGACTAACAAAGAGGCTTAAGCACCGTCGCCCACCCGCGCCGCCGAGAGCAGTGCGCCCAAATCGGCCTGGATTGCCTCCGCCTTGCTTCCGAGCTGCAAGGGGGCTGAGTCGCCCGAGATGTTTACGCTCAACAGATGCGCATCCGGCAGCTTTGCGGCCATGCTCCAGAACGGGAGCGTGATGATGCCGGGGGTCATCTCGCCCACGCCAAGCTCCAGCAGCAGCACGCGGCCAGCTCCGCGCTCGTGCACGAAGCGCTCGTATCGTCCGAGGCTCTCGCGCCATGTCGCACCCTGCAGAAACGTGTCGTCGCGCACCCACGGTACAAGATACTGGTTTTCCGTGCGAAAACGCTCATGCCGCTAAATTGAGCGACCGCCTGTACTGCAGCGGGATCATCCGCCCGAGCGATCCCTTAATCTGTCGCCCGTTGCGCCAATCGGCAGAAGCCACGCGTGGACGCTAATCGCTCGAGCGAATCGTCGTCGGTTTCCGTTTAACGATTTCTTTTTCCGCTATTATCTGACCCTCGGACTTCCTCGTGATAGAAGTAGTCCACGATCACCGGATGCCCCTGGGGGACTCTGCCATAAGGCATTTCGTTGTCCACAAAGGGGCAATCGTACTTCTTGGCCATTTCCTCGGCTTTTACTTCAAGCGCTTCAAAATAGCTACGGTTGCGCTTGTTATAGATCTCATCGTAAAGCGGTACGAGATTGGGATGTTTCTCGGCGATATAATCCAGGATCGCTTTTTTGAAACCACCCCGAAGATTGAGATTTTCGAGCCAAAACAAATCGCACCGATCCTTTACTCGCTCAAAAATCATCTCAAAATCCGTGATGCCGGGAAATACCGGGGACACGAAGCAGACCGTACGGATACCTTCGTCATACACCTGCTTCATAGCAGCGATACGACGCTCGATGCTCGACGCGGAGTCCATATCGTTCTTGAAGTTCTCATCCAGCGTGTTGATCGACCATGAAACGGTCACTCGTCCAAGCCTCTTCAGCAGATCGATATCCCGTACCACAAGATCGGACTTTGTGCAGATCAGAATATCTGCATCGCTGCCAATCAGCTGCTCCAGGAGTTTCCTGGTATTCCCGAATCGCTCCTCCTGTGGATTGTAGCCATCCGTCACAGAACCGATAACCACCCGCTGTCCAGCGTATTTCTTCGGATTCTTGATTTCCGGCCAATGCTTCACATCAAGAAAGGTGCCCCATTCCTCCTTGTGTCCGGTAAAGCGCTTCATAAAGGAGGCATAGCAATACTTGCAGGCATGCGTGCAGCCTACATAGGGATTGACCGAGTAGCCGCCTACCGGCAGGCTGGACTTGGTCATGATGTTCTTTGCTTCCACCTCATTGATGAGGATTCCATCGATCACTTCCGCCATGTTCTCTGCACCTCCAGCACTCTTTCGAATTCTTCCGGCAATTCCTGAATCATGTTTTCGTCCCCTATGACAGAGACGAGGTCTTCCTTCATAAACATTGGAATGCCAAGCGCGTGCGCCTGGTCCGTCAAAGACCATGCCCACTCCGGTTCCGTATGAACCTTCCTGCTCTGCGCCCCGGTCATGGTACCGACGACGATCCAGTTGATTCCGGAAAGGTCGACCGTACCGGGATCGTCGAATAGCGGCTGAAGTGATTTGCTTTGACGTTTTTCCGAAGGGCGTCGATACGCCACAGCTCCGCTTTCCTCGTCACCGTAACGCCGAACCATGCGTTTTCCAGGTCGGTATCTAAATCCAGCAAATCGGGTCTCTTGGTCAGGAACAGGAACTGATGCTGTGGATTCTCATGGATCTTTGCAAATACCTCGTCTTGCCATTCCAGCTTCCACCCGGAGAGATCGCTCATGCCGGTAAGGAGAAAGTTCTGCGGGCGTTTCTTTTCCATCATCTTGAGCTTGCTCGGGAAGAACGCAGGATCAGCGAAGTCGTCAATCATATGCCAACGTTTCACATTGTTACGGGCATAGCAATATGGACACCCCACCGTGCAGCCGATGACGATATTCATATTCTGAATCTGATTTTTGATGCAGATGCTCATAACGCCTGCCTACCTGCCTCTCCCGTAAACACGCAATCAGCCTTCCCCACCTTGCGGGCAAAAGCCTGGATATCTTGCTTGCAAGCAGCAGGCTCGCAATCGCTCAAATCGTATGACGTGCCGCCGTTTCGATAGACGGCCCGATGGGAAAACGATCGGCTGACAAGCCCGATGCCGAGCTTCTCGCACAGGGTCATCCGTGCTCCCTTTCAGCTATAAAAAACAGGTGTCTATAAACAGTATCCTTGTTGATTTTCGCAGGGGCAATGAACAAACGCGTGCACCTGTCGATAAACGAACAGCTACTGGACATTGTCAAACGACTCAGATTGGAGAGGCGATGGGAGAAACCAAGATCGACCGCCGGCGGCGCTACACCCTCTCGGTCATACAGGAGGCGTTCTTCGCGCTGCTGGCCGAGGTCGGCTTCGCGAAGATGACGGTAGCGGATATCTGCCGCCGCGCCGATATCAACCGTGGCACGTTCTATCTGCACTACGAGGATAAGTACGCGCTGCTCGATGCGCTTATCGACGAGGCCCCGAGTTCGCCCATGCCCAGGAGCTGCTCAACGCCTATTCCGAAGGGGGCTTACTGGCGGTATCCGCTCTTCACGATTCCGATAACCCATCGTGACCTGCGATTCAGGAATACCAGCCTCCGAGCCCTCTCGTTCGGAGGCTGCGGCTAAAACCTCATTGCGCGTCTACCGCTCCGCGTTACTCGCCACCTGCCCGCGCCACCGAGAGCAGGGCGCCCAAATCGGCCTGGATCGCCTCCGCCTTGCTTCCAAGTTGCAACGGAGCGGAGCCGCTCGAGATGTTCACGCTCAGCAGGTGCGCATCCGGCAGCTTCGCGGCCATGCTCCAGAACGGGAGCGTGATGATGCCGGGGGTCATCTCGCCCACGCCGAGCTCCAGCAACAGCATGCTGCTGCTACTACCGCGCTCGCGCACGAAGCGCTCGTATCGTCCGAGGCTCTCGCGCCATGCCGCACCCTGCAGAAACGTGTCGTCGCGCACCCACGGCACAAGCTGCCAGCCGCAGTTCGGGCATCGGGGGACATCCTCGCTGCGGATCTCGAACCCCGCCATGCCCGCGAGCATGCGCTCGACGTAGGGGCTCGCATCGAAGAGCTCGTCGCAGCATGGCTGCTTGCATTGAAGGTGCGCGAAGCTTCCCTGATAGTTGCAGATCCTCTCGGCGGGAAACGTCTTCTCGACTTGGGTGTCTACATTGGTGCTCAGGATGAAGTAGTCCTTATGGCCGATGAGGGACCGTAGGTCGAGATAGGGCTGCGAGGCCAGCTCGCGCAGCATGAAGTCGATGTATCGCGCATAGTATGCCCATTGCTGCTCGAGGCTGGGGTAGAGGTGGTAGAAGCCGTCGAAAAGGCTCTTGAAGCCAAAGGCTTGCTGCCAGTCCGCCATTCCTGCGCGCGCCATGCCCGCGCGGTTGTAATGGTTGAACCCGGCGGCGCTCGACATGCCCGAGCCGATGCCGACGATGATGGCGTCGGCATCGTCGATAAGGCTTCGAAGCCTACGCGCTTCTCTTTCTAGGGGTGGCATCGGGCGATCTCCTCGAAAGCCGGGGCCATATCGCCGTCAACGAGAATCGTCTCGCACGAAGCGTCGGGCGCCATGGCCTGGCCGTAGTTGAACACGATGTAGGTGGCGTGCTCGCAGGCGTTCGCGATCTGGGCGAGCATGCGCTTTATGACGCCGTTGTGCAGTCCCACGCCAAGTTCGAGGATGGTGACCCTGCCGTTGCGATGGGCTTGCACAAGACGCGCGAGCTCGTCGAGCTGGGTCATGGCGAGGGCGTCTGGATGGGCGAGGCACCGCTCGTCAACCGACGTGCGCGTGCTCCCCTCAGTCTCGAGCACGCGCTCCTCGTCGAACCCGGCGCGCGCGAAGTGCCCGTCGATGTTGCATGTGACCACGAAGGTGTCGGCGTGCTCCGTAAGACGCCGCAGCCCGTTCATGAGCGAGCCGGGCTCATATTCGAGATACTCCTTTTGATGGAACCGCTCGGCCCATCGGCGTCGCACGCTGGCATCCGGGGAAGCGAGCCCCTGCAGTATGCAGCCGATGCCGTCTGCCTGGGCGAGGTCCCCGTACGCCTCTTGGAAATGAGCATCGGCGCAGAAAAGGTTGAGCCCCTCCGCCATGTCGAGTCCGTTGCTAGCGCCGATGATGACAAGATCCGCTTCGGCTAGCGCCCTGCCTATGCGAACTGCTTTCGCCGTCTCCATGCGCTACCTCCCCAGCGTCTTGCGCACGTCGGCAAGCACGTCGGCGATGTCGGCGCGAACGGCGAGCCCCCGATCCTCGATCGCGCGGGGGAGAAACTGCGTCTTGTTGTTTACGGCGATGTAGCTGGCCTGCGGTAACTGCGCCGTTAGGGCCCAGAACGGCTCCTGGATAAACGCGGGCGTCATGCGGCCCACACCCAGCTCGAGGAAGAGGATCCTCTGCCGTGCGTGCGCGTCGAGCCATTCGGACACCTTGCGGTACTGCTCCTCGTAGAGTTCACCCTGCAGGAAGTTGCCGTAGCCGCGAACCCAGGGGAACGCCTCTGCCCCGCAGTGCGGGCAGCGCGGCACGAGCTCTGTCGGAACCTCAAGGCCGTCTCCCATGGCCTCTACCATGTTGGAGACCGGCTCGACCGCATCCCACACCGCGTCGGTGCAACAGCGGGAGCACTGAAAGAAGCGGTGGTCGCCTTGGATCTCTGCCACTTTCTCCCAGGGATAGAGCTTCACAAACTGCGTGTCCTGGTTGGTGGTGAGCACGAAGAAATCCTTCTCGGCGAGAATGGCGTCGAGGTCCTTGTAGGGCTTGCGCAGCGGGGCGTTGAGCGTGGTGTCGAGGAAGGTGGCGAGGTATCCCCAGCGCGCCTCGGCGGTGGGCCAGCGGTAGAACGACCCCTCGAAAGCGCCCTTGAAACCGTAACGCTCGGCGAATTTGCCGAAATGCTTGCGATAGGTCGCGTTGTCCTCGTAGTAGAAGTCGCCGCCGCCCGCCGCGGAGAGCCCGGAGGCCCCGCCCACCAGCACGCAATCGGCTTCTTCGATCATACGGGCGAAGTCCTCGATTTGCTGGTCGTAGGGCTCGGGCTCGCGGTCACTCAGCTCATAGGGCGTGCTGCCGCTGCGGTAGGCGGCATGAAGGGAAAACGATCGGTTGGTGAGCTCGATAACGAGCTGCTCGTACAGGGTCACTGGATACCTTCTTTCAGCTATTATAAACAGGTGTCTATAAAAAGTATCCATGTCGATTTGCTTAAGAGCAATGAACAGCTTCGGCCTGCTGTCGATAAACGAGCGTTTGCCGGGCATTGTCGAGCGTTGCAATTGGAGGGGTAATGGAAGCGGGGAAGATCGATCGTCGCCGACGCTATACACTCTCGGTCATACGGGAGGCGTTCTTCGCGCTGCTGGCCGGGGTCGGCTTCGCGAAGATGACGGTAGCGGATATCTGCCGCCGCGCCGATATCAACCGTGGCACGTTCTATCTGCACTACGAGGACAAGTTCGCCCTGCTCGACGCGCTTATCGACGAGGCCTTGGCGGCGGTGCCGCCGCTCGAGGGAACGGAGGCGGGTGCCCTCTGCCAGCGTCCGCCGGCAAACGATGACTATTATCTGCTCTACTCGGATGACGACGCGTACGCCCGGGTGGCACA
The DNA here is from genome assembly GCF_003436775.1 of Collinsella sp. TF11-5AC. NCBI lineage: Bacteria > Bacillati > Actinomycetota > Coriobacteriia > Coriobacteriales > Coriobacteriaceae > Collinsella > Collinsella sp. TF11-5AC. The sequence continues at coordinate 43,658 of NZ_QSQO01000012.1, read as the reverse complement.
GCGCGTCGTCGAGCGCGGCGCCGAGCAGATGGTTCCCTCGATCATGGAGGAGACTGGGCTTTCGCGCGAGGACGCCTATCTGCTCTTCGTCCACAACGTCCAGGGAAATCTCGCGGTCAACCGCCTACTTGGTTGGAGGCGGGGACCCGAGTTCGCTCACGCCCAGGAGCTGCTCAGTGCCTATTCCGAAGGAGGCATGCGGGCGGTATCGACTCGCCACGATCCCCGTAGTTGATCTTGACAGCGTGCCATTTCAGGCAGGCGACGTTGCTATGGCCCCTCTTTGGTTTTCGATGTTGTATAAGGCAATCGCAATCGCCTTGAGCTTCTTTAGGGAACTTGAGCAAGAGATATGGCCTGCTGGCGATTGATTAACCCCATTTGTTTTGGTTACAAGAAAAAATGCTGCGCGCCTGCAGCATGAAGGAGAGGGAATCCTATGAATATCGTTGTATTGAGCGGCAGCCCGCGTAAGGGCGCCAATACCGATACCATGGTCGAGGCGTTTGCCGAGACCGCGCGTGAGGGCGGCCATACGGTCGAGGTCATCCGCGTTGCCAGCAAGAAGATCGCCGGCTGCTTGGGATGCCAGTACTGCTTCGCCCATGAGGGCGTCTGCGTGCAGAAGGATGACATGGCCAACGTGATTGAGTCGCTGAAAGACACCGACATGGTTGTCTTCGCTTCGCCTATCTACTGGTTTGATATCACTGCGCAGGAAAAGACCGCCATCGACCGCCTGTACGCCTTCGGTGCCATGGGTTTCCCGTTCACCAAGACGGCCCTTTTGCTCGATAGCCACAGCGAGGGTGTCTATGATGCGGCGATCGCTATGTACAAGTCAACCTGCGCGTACTGCAAGTGGGAGGACCAGGGCATTGTCACCATTAGCGGCATGACCGAGCGCGACAGCATGGCCTCCTCGCCCAAGTTGGAAGAGGTGCGCGAGCTCGCCCGCAAGCTCGCCTAAGGACAAGAGGAGCGCATGGCAATCAGCACAAGCGGAAATGCTTGCTGCCCTTACCAAGAGGATTGCTGATTGCCATGCAACGATGCTCCCGCGGACAATTCCGGTGTGCTAAAACGCCTTCTCGTTCAAGAATTCCCTGAACGCGGGGATGTCGAAGCCGACGAGGCCACGTCCACGTTCCCCGATAACGCCGTCCTCGAGGAGGCGGCGTTTGTATTGGCTTGCGTAGTTGCTGGCGACGCCCATGCGTTTGGCTATCTCCGAGACCCTGCTGGGGCCAGAATCGGGCAGCATCGCGAGCAAAAACTCAATGTCTTTATCGGAAAGCTCCTGATAGGTCGTTTCGAGAATACGATCGCGCAGCTCCATACGGGCAAGCAGAGAACCCTGCTGGACATCGGATGTACTGATTTGGGGCGAGTTTTCCGAAACATCCCAAGTGCGATATCCGACGAGCTGCATCATGTAGGGAAATCCGTCGACGGCCTTCACGGCATCCTCGAGCGCTTCTGGCGTGATTGAGCGTCCTCCTGCTTCAATGGTTTTACGAAATGCATTTGCAATCTCAACATCAGTGATTCGTCCCAGCTGATGATACTGGGAGCGTCTGAGGAACGAGACGGAATCGTTACGTAGCAACGCCGATACTTTGTAGGGCAGTCCTGCCATGAGTAGGGCAACTTTTTTACCTTCGCGTACAAAGTGCTGGTAAACAGAGGCAAATTGAAGCATTTCTTCGAGATCGACGGTGACTTCATCGATGGTGATGAGAAGTCCGATGTCATGTTTTTCGAGTTGCTTAAAGATGCCATTCATGCGCGTGCGCCAGTTGCCCTGAGCCTCTTGAGCGTATGTCCAATCGATGGCCACTGGGCCAATTTGAACACCGTTTATGCGCGCGTGAGGCTGTGAGAGGTAGCTATCTGCGGCTTCTTTGGTTCGCTCGATAATATCTTCGAGCATGCCTGGCATGGCGGAGACATTTGCTGCGATCCAGTCGTGTTCAAGCGCCGTTTCTGAAAGGAGCGAGAGAAGTGCCGTCTTGCCCGTTCCCCTTGCGCCAGTAAAAATGGTCGACAGGTTGGGATCTCCTGGGCCGTTGATAAAGCCACGGTTGATGTCGCGCAGGATATGCTCGCGACCCGCTAGAAAGGGAGGGACGCTTCCAAATGTTGGGGTAAAGGGGTTCTTGCTGTACTCCATGGTAGCTCCTTTGAAGGTTTTGCTAATTTTTGCAAGTTTTGCTAACTTTTGCAAGTTTTGCTAACGACTGACCAAAGGGCATCGAAGTAGTGACGCTGACATTTTTTACGCAGAAAAATAAGCAGAAATCAATTTATCTGCGTTAAAAAATAGTTGAGAAGAAAAACGACGAGTCCCGGGCGCAATGCCGTTGCGTTCCGGGCCTCGTCGCTTTGCGAAGTATCTAACGATCTCGTTGCCGTGGTACCTAGTCAAACAAACTCGGCATGTCGTTTTCTTTCATGAGGGCACCGGCAGAGGGAAGGCTCTGCGCGGTGAACTTCTCGGCTGAGACGCCGGCGCCAAGAATCTCCTCGGTCGTGCCGACGGTGGTGACCGAGCGGCCCTTCTTGGTCGTAAAGGCCTGGACGCCCTGCGTGTTGGTGGTCGTCTTGGTCTTGAGCAGCGACGTGTTGAAGTTCATCAAACGATAGTCGCTCGAGACCAACGCGATGTCGCGATCTTCCTTGAGCACCTGGGCATACAGCAGCTTGCTGCCACCGTAGATGGCGTTCTTGAGGCGCTTGCGGTTGGTCTTGGTAACGTATCCGGCAAGCGCGACACGCACCACGCGGCCGTTCTCAAAGACAAACAGAGCGTCGGCCTTGTAGTCCTCGGGGTCGATGACCCAGATGACACTCTCGTCGGGCTCCATCTCAAGATCGGTCGGCAAGTACGAGCCCAGCTGGGCCGACTTGGTGTCCTCAAACGCCGCGACCTTGCACTTGTACACCTGGCTCTTGTTGGTAAAGACCAGCAGCTCGTGGGTGTTGGAGGACGGGAACTCGATAAAGGGTTTGTCGCCGTCCTTGTACTTGAGCGTAGCGGCCTTCTTGAGCACGCGGTCCGTCATCTTCTTAAGGTAGCCATCGCGCGAGAGCATGATGGTCACCGGGTACTCCTCGACCTCGGGCTCCAGGCTCACCTCGACGACCTCGTGGGGTTCGATCCTGCCCGTGCGGCGCGGCATCACATACTTCTTGTTGACCGCGGCCAGCTCGTCGCTGATGACCTTCTTGATATTGTTCTCGCTCGAAAGGATCTCCTCGAGTTCGGCGATCTCACCCTCGAGCTTGGCAATGTCCTTGGTGCGGTTGAGGATGTACTCCTCGTTGATGTTGCGGAGCTTGAGCTCGGCGACAAACTCGGCCTGGGTTTCGTCGATGTCGAAGCCGCGCATGAGGTTGGGCACGACCTCGGCCTCGAGCTTGGTGCCGCGGATGATGGCGATGGCCTTGTCGATATCGAGCAGAATCGCCTCAAGGCCGTGCAGCAGATGCAGGCGCTCGGACTTTTTGCCCAGGTCAAAGTTAATGCGGCGACGCGTGGACTCAATACGCCACTTGACCCACTCGTGCAAGATCTGGCGCACGCCCATAACGCGAGGGTAACCATCGACCAGCACGTTGAAGTTGCACGAGAACGAATCCTGCAGCGTGGTTGAGCGATAGAGTTTGGCCATGAGCTTATCGGGGTCGACACCGCGCTTAAGGTCGATGGCGATGCGCAGACCCGAAAGGTCGGTCTCGTCGCGGATGTCGGCGATCTCTTTGACCTTGCCTTCTTTGGAGAGCTTGACGATGCGCTCGATGATGACATCGGTCTTGGTGGTGTAGGGGATCTCGTAGACCTCGATGATGCGCTCTTCGGGAATCCAGCGCCAGCGGGAGCGGATCTGGAAGCTGCCAAGGCCGGTCTCGACGATCTTCTCCATCTCCTCGCGGCGGTAGATAATCTCGCCGCCGGTCGAGAAGTCGGGCATGGGCATGTACTCGAGCAGGTCGCAGTCGGGATCCTTGAGGTAGTGCATCGTGGCGGTGCAGACCTCGTTGAGGTTGAAACCGCAGATGTCAGAAGCCATGGCGACGCCGATGCCCTTGTTGGCCGAGACGAGGATGTTGGGGAACGTGGTGGGCAGCAGACGCGGTTCCTTCATGGCGCCGTCGTAGCTGTCGACGAAGTCGACCGGGTCCTTGTCGATGTCCTTGAAGATCTCGGCACTGATGGGGGAGAGCTTGGCCTCGGTATAACGCGAGGCGGCGTAGCTCAGGTCGCCCGAATAGTACTTGCCAAAGTTGCCCTTCGACTCCACGAAGGGGGCAAGCAGCGCCTCGTTGCCCGTCGCCAGGCGCACCATCGTCTCGTAGATCGCGGCATCGCCGTGCGGGTTGAGCTTCATGGTCTGGCCCACGATGTTGGCGCTCTTCTGGCGCTCGCCCTTGAGCAGACCCATCTTGTACATGGTGTAGAGCAGCTTGCGATGCGAGGGCTTAAAGCCGTCGATCTCGGGGAATGCACGCGAGACGTTGACGCTCATGGCGTAGGGCATGTAGTTGACCTCGAGCGTCTGCGTGATCGGCTGATCGGTGACCTCGGAGTGCAGGCCGATGACGTTCTCGGCGTTGACCTGCTTCTTCTTTGGCTGTGTTTTCGTCTTCTTCTTTGCCACGATTTCCTCTTGAACTTCTTGTGGGCCGTCGTTATCGATTTGCTGCTACTGCAGGTCCAGCTGGTCCAGGTACTCCTTGCCGTGCTCGGAGATGTGACGCTTGCGGCCCACCTCGTCGTTGCCCAGCAACAGGTTAAACATGGTTTCCATCTTGGTGACGTCCTCGGGCTCCACCTTGATCAGACGGCGCGTCTCGGGGTTCATGGTGGTGAGCCACATCATGTCCGGATCGTTCTCACCAAGACCCTTGGAGCGGTTGATGGAGCACTTCTGGTCGCCGATCTCCTTGAGGATGCCGTTCTTCTCGAGCTCGGTGTAGGCAAAGTAGGTCTTCTCTTTGCAGTTGATCTCGTAGAGCGGCGACTCGGCGATATACACGTAGCCCTCGTCGATAAGTGTGGGCACCAGGCGGTAGAGCATGGTGAGCACGAGCGTGCGGATGTGGTAGCCGTCGACGTCGGCGTCCGTACAGATGATGACCTTGTTCCAGTTGAGGTTGTCCAGGTCAAAGGCACCAAGGTTCTTGATGCGCTTGTCTTTGATCTCCACGCCGCAGCCCAGCACGCGCATGAGGTCCATGATGATGTCGGACTTAAAGATGCGCGGGTAGTCCTCTTTCAGGCAGTTGAGGATCTTGCCTCGGACGGGCATAACGCCCTGGAACTCGGCATCGCGCGAGGTGCGAATGGCGCCTGCTGCCGAGTCGCCCTCTACGATGTAGATCTCGCGACGGTCCTTGTCCTTGGAGCGACAATCGATGAACTTTTGCACGCGGTTGGCCATGTCGGTCTTCTGCTGCAGGTTGGTCTTGATGCTCTGGCGCGTCTTTTCGGCATTCTCGCGCGAGCGCTTGTTGATGAGCACCTGCTCCATGATCTTATTGGCGGCGTCCTTGTTCTCGATCAAGTAGGTCGAGAGGCGCTCCTTAAAGAAGGCAGTCATGGCCTGCTGGATAAAGCGGTTGTTGATGGCCTTCTTGGTCTGGTTTTCGTAGGACGTCTGGGTGGAGAAGCAGTTGGTCACCAGAACCAGGCAGTCCTGGACGTCCTGCCATTTGATGCCACTCTCGTTTTTGTTGTACTTGCCCTGTTGCTTGATGTAGGCATCGATGGCGCTGGTCAGAGCGCTACGAGCCGCTTTCTCCGGCGAGCCACCGTTCTCGAGCCAGGAGGAGTTGTGGTAGTATTCCTGCATCATGAAGGTGCGCGAGAAGCACATGCATGCGGTAATCTTGACGTTGTAGTCGGGCAGGTCCTCGCGGTCGCGACCGCGACGGTCAGCCTCGATAAAGAAGGGCTCGGTGAGGTAGTCGGCACCGACCTTCTCGAGCACGTAGTCCTCGATGCCCTTGGGGTAGCAAAAGTCCTCTTCGGAGAATTCGCCGTCGTCGCCTTCGATGCGCAGGCGGAAGGTCACGCTGGCGTTGACCACGGCCTGGCGGCGCATAGTCTCGCGATACCAGTCGTGGGGAATGCTGATCGAGGTAAAGACCTCAAGATCGGGGCGCCACTTGATGGTGGTGCCGGTACGGTCCTCATCGCTGGGCTCAATCTCGAGAGCCTTCTTTTTTGCGCCGACGACCTTGCCCTTCTTAAAGTGCAGGGAGTACTTGTTACCGTCACGCCAAACCGTGACGTCCATGTACTCGGAAGCGTACTGGGTCGCGCAGGAGCCCAGGCCGTTGGTGCCGAGCGAGAAGTCATAGTCGCCGCCCTGGTTGTTGTTGTACTTGCCGCCGGCGTAGAGCTCGCAGAAGACGAGTTCCCAGTTAAAGCGCTTCTCGGAGGGGTTCCAGTCGAGCGGGCAGCCGCGGCCGTTGTCCTCTACCTGAATGGAACCATCGCGAAAGGCGGTAAGGGTGATGAGCTTGCCGTAGCCCTGGCGTGCCTCGTCAACGGCGTTGGACAGGATCTCGAAGGCAGCATGCGCGCAGCCATCGAGTCCGTCCGAGCCAAAGATGACGGCGGGGCGCAGGCGTACGCGCTCCTCGTCCTTGAGCTGGCGGATACTGTCGTTACCATAGTTTGCGGTGTTTTTTGCCATACTCGCTCTCTCGGTGCTCCTTTGCTGCGTTTAAGTCATATAGATAGTCAAGGTAGCATAGCCCAGGCCTTGGGCGATTCCAACCAACACGAATTCCATCGAACAATAGTTCGATTAGATAATGGATGCTTGGGATGCGGGTGGGGTCTGTCCTATTCAAACATCTGCGGCAGGTCGATGAAGACGGTTCGATCGCTTTCGTCTGCTTCGAAGCCCGAACGGGAGAAGAATCCGTAGCGATGGCACTTGAGCCCCGTTGCCTCGACTTGGGTGATTTCCTCGTCGACCATTTTTTGCGTGACGGGGGATTTGCGGAACTTTGCTTCGTAGAATGCGTAGCCCTCGGGGTCTTGCGTTACCACATCGAATTCGCCGCTCGTTTTGTTTGCGGGATCGTCGTACCAGTACTTGCCTATGGCATCGAAAGCCGGTTCGATCTTGCCAGTCCTGTTTTGCCGTACGAGGTATTGACGGCAGATCTCCTCGAACATATGTGGGGTGTAGTTTTCCTCGAAGTCTTGGGAGACGTGACGATCATAGAAGACTTCCGGGTCGAGCAGCTGACGCGCAGAAGCATTGCGGAAGACGTAGCGATAGTAAAAGAGCGAAAGTGGGTCCACCACAAAGTAGCCAGACTTGCGCTTATTCGTAGGGTCGTTGATGGGTGCACGCTTTTGGACGATTTCGAGTGACATGAGCTTGTCGAGTACGTCTGCCATGGCCGGACCGCTCGAGACGTGCGACTGTGCCAGCACGTCCCCCCAACGGGAGTAACCTTGTGCGAGAGCCCCGAAAACTTCGTTGGCGTTGGTCATCTTCGAGATCTCGGCGTTGAGATAGGACGGTACTTCGCTTTCTAAGCGGGCGCCAGGTTCTGTGACGAGCTCGATGATATTGTCGCGTACGCTTTGGGACTGATCGATGAGGCGATTGTAAAAGGGGATGCCGCCAAAAACGCTATAGAGCCGCACCTTGTCCTCGGGTGAGAACGCGGGATAGAACTTTGCAGCGTCAAAGTAATCCATGGGCTTAAGCTCAAGCGCGAGATCAATTCGCCCGTAGAGGGGGCTTTCATGCTCGATGAGAGATTTCATAATCTCAACATAGGAGCCGCACAGGACAATGTTTAAACGTGAGTCTTCCCTGTGAGCGTCGATTGAGGTCTGGAGAATGCTGTCTAAGCCTTTAACCGCATCTCTCAAGTAGGGGTATTCGTCGAGAACGAGGGTAATGTTCTTGTCTTTGGCTTGGGCAAACAGAAATTCGATGAGCTCGCGGATACCCGTGAAGGCGAGCGGAGGAAAGCTTAGCGCTTCAGCAGCAAGGGCGGACAGACTCTCGAGGTTGTCTGCCTCGGAGGTTTGGCGGCACTCGTAATAGATCGTTGCGACGTCCGATAAATCGGTTAGCGCCTGCTTGATGAGCTCACTTTTGCCGACGCGACGCCTTCCGTAAATGAGAACATTGCGCTGCTCGGGCGCATTGAGTGTTTTCTTAATACGGGCGAGTTCAAGCTCCCTGCCAATGAATTCCACTTACTCGGTTCCTTCCGACTCGGTTTTGTCCGAGTTAATTGTATCGCATGAACAAGTTTATGCTCGAGTTTACTCGGATAAAACCGAGTCGGTTCTGTCCGAGTAAGTTTGAATAGCGAATCGAAATTGTTATGTCCACATGGCGATGGCGAACATGGTTTCCATAAGCGCCGCGTTCGCGCTTGTTATTGCCGCAATGCGCTGTGTCGCTGAGGCGCAGATCGTACCGCTCGAAAGCGTCTTTTGGTTGGCGAACCTGGCCACGGGCGTGTTCTGCGGTGCGACGATTTTCGCGGCCACGTTTGCTGTCCTGTGTGCAACGTTTTTCACGGCGAAAAGACGCCGTGCCAAGCTCGAGGCAGAACTCGACTCCTCAGACGACATCTAATGCGCAGTGGGCCGGCTCTGGGTATCCAGAACCAGCCCATTTTGATGTTCGATTAGCCGAGTCGGCGCCTCTCACAAAAGTAAGTAGGAGCTAGCGAGGCCTATCCGAATTGACCTCATTGGCGGTGTCGGTTTCGAGCGCCGTGCGGCGGGCGCTGTAGGCGACGAGGCCGGCGCCTGCCGCGGCGAGTGCTGCAGCGGCTGCCGTAAGGGGAGCGTTGACATCGCCCGTGCCCGCAAGTGCGCCCGCTTTTCCGGAGCGCTTGTTATTGTCGTGGTCCTTGCCACTGCCGGAGCTGCTTCCGCCGGAGCCGCCGCCCTCGTCAGTACCGCCGCCACTTGAGCCACCATCGCCGTCCGCCGGCATCGGGGCGTCGTGAAGTCCTGTCGTATCCGCGCTATCGCATACGCCGACCTGCACTTCTGAGCGTTCGCATGCCGCGTCGGGCACATGAAGCTCGTGCAGAACGGCACTCAGCGCCGAGTTTGCGCCCGGTCGGATCTCCTCGAGCGTTACGGGATCGAGCGCCACCAGATTACGCGCCTTCGCATACAGCGTGACGCGTTTGCCCACTTCGTCGCTCCAACTCTCGGGGATGGCGAAGCTCATGCGGAACTGTGCCGTGCAACCCGGTGCCAGCACGGCGTTGCCGTTGTCGGCTACCAGCGGGTGCGTTGCAAAACGTGCGCCCAGCGTCTCGAGCGCGTACTTTACGTGTGCCATGTCGTTGGCCGAAGCGTCTTCGGCAAGCTCTGGATCGTAGATCGAAGCCATGCGTGCGTTCGCTCCGAATCCGATGGATGCGCTGGAGAACGGCTGGCTGGAGCCCTCTCGGTACAGATCGATTGTGCCGGCAGTCAGCAAAGTGTTGCCGTCGTTTCGCACCGTGACCATGAAGGATTCGCCTGCTGCTCCGGGCACCACCGCGCCCGAGGTGGCGACCGCGCCCGTCGGAGTGGCACACGCCACCAGAGGCACTTCGATGCCGTGCAGCTCTGCCTCGCTCTTCTCCGCGCTCACAATGTGCGTGGCGAGCGCGGAGAGCATGCCTCCCGACGTCAAAAATGTCGTTATCTGATCGACGGGATGGTCCAGCTCGCACATCACGAACGGCTCCGTGAACAGATCGCCTGCCAAGGTGCTGACGAAGATGCGGAAGTGCTTGCCCATTACTGCTACCGGGTTGCCTTCTTCGTCGTAGGTTTGCCCCACCTTGCCATCGGTGTTCTCTACATAGAGCGCGCACCTGCCGTTGTTGCTTACGCTAAACGATGCCGGGCCACAGCCTGCGGCACCCACGGGCTGCGTTGCAAATGCCAATGCGCCTCGCGTCCAAGTAATATGCTGCAGCTGCTCGTTGACGGTGGCCAAAAAGCCCGAATGTTGTGGCCACGGCACCGCATGGGGCACCGTGGCGTCTGGTGGCATAACGCCCCAGCCCGCAATGGACTGGCCGATCACGGCGTACGATGCGCAGCCGCAACCGTCTGCGGTCTCGTACGCAACGGGCACCACCATTTTGCCGTTGATATTCTCGGGCTCGCTCAGCTCGATACTCGACGGTGCTTGCGGAAAGCGAAGAACTTGGCGGAACGTCAGGCTGTCGCCCAAATCATCCGACCACAGGGTAAAGCATTCCAGCGCAACCTCGGCCTCGCTGCCGAGCGCCTTCTCTGCGGTGGTTCCGCGGCGGTGGAGGTAGGCGCCCGACAGGCGTCCGTCGACCAGCGTCTTGCCTACCGTGATGCGCGGGCACTGCAGGCAATGGTAGCCATCCTCCTGAAGGCGGCCGCGCGAGATGCTGCGCCACGACGTGTGCGATATCACGCGAACTCCGTCGTTGCTTATGCGCAGGCGCACAACGGACAGTATGCCGGCTGTGCTTGCCGTATCGAAAAGGGTGTTGTCGCCGGCGGGGCGCTCGCCCGAGACCAGCAGCACGTAGGCGTCCTGGTTTCCTCTTCCGTCCGTATATTCCACCACGTCGAAGTCGTAATCGAATATGCCGTCGCGCTCCACGTCGCCCTCGCCAAACCCAAGGGGAAAGTCCACGGGCGTGGGAGCGGACCACGTGCCGTTTGCCTTTGTGTGCACCACCAGGCGCGAGCGGCCATTGTCGCCGTAGCGCACCGAGGCGATACGGAACAGGCATTCTACGCCGGCAATCATCGTTAGCTTCATGTGGGCTTCGCTGAGCACGCCGGAAAACAGCACGTTGTCGCTCGAGGGTTTTATGCCGCCACGCTCGTCCTCCGACACGCTGGCAGAATTGGCGTTCGGGTCCGCAACGGCGTTCGTTGACTGACCGATGTAGGTGTACTCATACATCGGTGCGGCATTTTCGTCGTTCTCCATCAGCGCATGGACGAAATGTTCGACCTGTCCCGTGTCGTCGCTTTCTGCATCCGCCTCGAGCTCAATGCGCGTGACCGCTTGATCCCAATCGCGCACGACAGGCGCGACGTTTATCGCGGCGGCTGCAACCTCGGCGCGTGCGAGCAGCTCGGAATTGGTGACGATGGTGGCCGACGCGATAAACTGCGGCACACCACCTGCCTCGGTGTTGCCGGGCGTGCCGAAGCAGGCATCCAGCGTGTAAGGCGTATCTCCACCCAATGCCAGCTCAGAGCGTTGGGGCACATACCGGTCGTCATTGTTCACCGACATATTCCACGAATCGATGAGTGTGGGCCACGACCCCGACCAAGCCTTGGTGGTCCACTTGAACATTACGAACTGGAGTATCACATCGACATCGACGTCTGCACCCACGCGCAGCCGCGGAAGCTGGTGTCCATCTGCCTTCTCGTACCCAATGAACAGCGTGAGGGATGCGGCACCGCGCACGGCAGACGAAGCGACGCCTGCAACGCCGGCTCCAAAGGTGACGGCAAGTCCGATCTGGATGGTGAACGAGCCCGACGTGTTGGAATAGTCGAGCGAAATGTTCTTGAAAAACGCCGCGCCGCTGCCGTGCGTGTGGGCACCCACAGCGAGCGCCAGCTTCGCCAGCACCCAAGGGTTGACGTTTAGGAAAAATGGCACCGGTCCTAGGGTAAACTGCTCGGTCCAATTGAGGTCAGTTCTTACCTGGAAGAGGGCCTTAATATTGCCGTATGCAGGGTCGTTGTTGTTACCCCAGGTTTTGCCCACCCAATCGTAGGCGAGCGAGCCGTACAGCTGTGTGGCGATATCCATCGTGAACAGCGGCGTGCAATGGTGGCGAAGGAGCTTGGTGTTTCTTGGATCGGTGCCCGAACCGGCACTCATACTTTTGTACTGATTCCACTTCCCCTCCATCTCGTCGAGGTAGCGGTTTGCCTGCTTGGCGCCCGACTCACGCGGCGATTTCTTCCAGTATTCCGGATCAGGGTTGCCCGAATCGTTCATATAGCTGGCTGGTTTGTATCCTCCGCCAAACAGTACGTACCCGGCAAACGAGAAATCGAACAGAATGGGGAACGAGGGCATCCAGCACGTGAACTTATTACCACCGATGCCGGGAAACGATGCGGGGAAATCAAACGGAGTGATCTCTTGGTCCATAGTGGTGGGGACGATAGTGGTCGATCCGGATTCCGCCTTTGCCGCCGGCGCGGTAACAACGGCCATGGGGGAGGAGAGCGTGTAGGTTTTGTCCTGGTAGTCGAGGACAAAGCGCAGCTTGCATCCTTCTTCCAGAAGGCTCGACGCTGCATCGAGGAACTTGTCTTCGAGTGTGAACGTCGCCAGATTATCCGCGCTCGATGCGCTGGCCTTGATCTGACCAATCTGCGTGACGGTTTCGGTTGAGCTGCCCGCAGCGGGCATCACTTTATTGATATGCAATGTTGCCTGCCCGCCCTGCGGCAGATGAGCCTGCACGGTAAATGCGTGCGTATCGGGCTGCTCGTTTGCCGTGTCGTCCTTCGGCAATGCCATGAACGTGGCTTCAGCGTACTGGATGTCCCATTCGTCGAATGTGAGCTGGCGGAAGTACGGCTCGCCGTCGGAAAGCGGACGCGTGGGCGCGGTTATGGCGGTGCCGCCCTGGATACGCGCAAGGGGAATCTCGACATCGCGGTAGCCCGCCATGCTAATGGAGATGCCGCCGTTAAAGTCGTACGCGTCAAGGAGCTTTGCCTCGTCTACGTAGCCTTCCGAAAGCGAGGCAATCTCAAAGATGGCGGTGCCTTCGTCATCGGTCGTGGCGGCGAGCTGCTCGCCTGCGGCGTAGCGCGACGTGAGCGTGACCTGCGCTCCCTTGATGGGCATATTCTTGTTGGCGACGTCGACCACGACCACACCAAACATGGTACGCGAGAGAACGAGCACCCTGAAGGGGTCTTTTTCGTCGGCATAGGCCGCGGTGGGCGCGAACGGCAGCAGGAAGGCATTTTCGCTTCCCGGCACGCGAGGCAACATGATGCTCGCTAGTGAGGACGCTCCGGCAACAAGTAACGAACGGCGATCAAGCATCTTGGGCTCCCATCCCGCAAATATCGGTGGAAATAATCCAATTTTGCGAGAAGACGCTTCGTGGCGGTAGTGCCGTTCAAGGGTCAAAATGTCCAAATTGATCGAGCGAAGCGCCGGGTTCCGGAACGCGTTCGATGCGCTTGGCAGCCCGGTCGCTAACGCAACATGTGCGCGACCAGCTCGGCGCGTGTGCCGATGCCAAGCTTTGCGTATACGCCGGATAGGCGGTTTTTGACGGTGCCCGGCGATACTCCCATATGGCGTGCGATTTCAGCGTTGGTCCATCCGCGGCAGGCGAGCATGGCCATGGTGAACTCTGTGGTCGTTAAATCGTCGGCAACGTCCTCGCCCGAATCGGGGTTGTGGATGCGCCGCCAGCCGTAGCTGAAGCGGTACGTGATCTCGATGATGCGTGCGAAGTCGTCAGGGTATTGCGTTTTTAGGCATGCCTCGATGAGCCCCTGCAAAAGGCCGTGGTGCTCGCCGATGAGCTCGATAAGGCCGTCGGGGCGCGCAATGTCCCAAGCGGCTCCGAAGTGCGTTTTTGCGGCGTCGATGTCCTTGAGGCTCATGCATGCCATGGAAGCTGCCAGGTGCAGGAACAGTTCCGAGATCGGATAACTTCCCTGTTTCATGATCAGGGCGTTTTCCGCCATGCCCAGACTGCGGCCATATTCGCCGCGCAGGTACAGGGCATGCGCCATCACGTAGCTGGCGAACAGGCGCAGGCCTTCGGGCAGATGCGCCGCAAGCGGATAAAACTCTTCGGCGGAATACGGGGAAGGCAAGTGCAGCAGGACGCTCGCGGCCGAGGCGAACAGGATATGCGTGGCGTGGACGGCGGGTGATTCCTCGTCAGTTGGCGTATCGAGGATGCCCGCAAGGCAACGGCGGGCATCGGCGATACGGTTGAGCGACAGACTGGCATATCCGCAGATAAAGCATGCGGAATAGCGCAGTGCGGGGTCGGTGGCGTCAAGATGGGGGCGTGCTGTCTCGGCGGCGAGGGTGGCCTGTCCGCGAAAGTACAGCGCTTCTGCCGTGGCAATGGCGCGCGAATCGGGGTCGGAAATGCCTGCAACCGCAGCGTCAATCTGCCCCGGCACAAAGGCGGTACACATCAATGGCATGGGAACGCATGGGTAGCCATCGCAGTCCATCTTCCATCTCCCATCAGGTGGCAACATTAGCAGCAATTGTACTCCTGTTGCTCGGGACTGGAATTTGTGGGTATCGCCTACGATTATGCCGAACGTATAAAGGAAGAGTCTATTGGCGATGCTCCCAAGGTGGCTGTCGAAGCCTAGCTGACCTTGGAATATAGAAAAACTGCCACCCCTGCAAAAAGCTCTGACGCAGCGATGGGAAACGGACCTTGCTCTGCATATAATGAGGTCATATGACGGTGCGTTTGCATACATGCAACGCACTCCCATCGAACCGAAAAGGAGCTCTGCATGGATCCCAACAAGCGTCCCGACGACATGGTGCGAATCACCACTCCCGAACTTGCCCAGGCGTTCATCGAAGAGCAGATCGCTGCAATCCGCGAGCAGATCGGCGACAAGAAAGTCCTGCTGGCCCTTTCCGGCGGCGTTGACAGCTCCGTTGTCGCGGCACTGCTGATCAAGGCCATCGGCAAGCAGCTTATCTGCGTGCATGTGAATCACGGCCTGATGCGCAAGGGCGAGAGCGAGCAGGTTGTCGACGTCTTCAAGAACCAGATGGATGCGAACCTGGTCTATGTCGACGCTACTGATCGCTTCCTGGATAAGCTCGTGGACGTCGAGGAGCCCGAGGCAAAGCGCAAGATTATCGGCGCCGAGTTCATTCGCGTGTTCGAGGAGGAGGCCCGCAAGGTTGGCGACGAGGTCAGTTTCCTCGCCCAGGGCACCATCTATCCCGACATTCTTGAGTCCCAAGACGGCGTGAAGGCTCACCACAACGTGGGCGGTCTGCCCGAGGACCTACAGTTTGAGCTCTGCGAGCCCGTCAAACTGCTGTACAAGGACGAGGTCCGCGTGGTCGGTCGCGAGCTCGGCCTGCCCGAGAACATGGTCGAGCGCCAGCCGTTCCCCGGTCCCGGCCTGGGCGTCCGCTGCCTTGGTGCCATCACCCGCGACCGTCTTGAGGCGCTGCGCGAAGCCGACGCGATCGTGCGCGAGGAGATCGACAAGGCGGGTCTGACCATCTGGCAGTATTTTGCCGTCGTGCCCGACTTCCGCGCCACCGGCGTGCGCGAGGGCAAGCGCGCCTACGATTGGCCCTGCATCATTCGCTGCATCAACACCGTCGATGTTATGACCGCCGAGGTGCCTGAGCTCGACTGGGCGTTGCTCAAGCGCATCACCGCTCGCGTCACCGCCGAGGTTCCCCGTATCTGCCGCGTGTGCTACGACCTCACGCCGAAGCCGGTTGGCACGGTGGAGTGGGAGTAAGCTAACTCACCTAGCCCCCGTTTCCGCTTGGAAGCGGGGGCTTTTTGCTGGCGCTTCGCCCAATTTCGTGCATCTTGGGCCTCACGTATCCTGCGAACTAACAGATGTGACAAAGGGGCAGTTCCTTTGTCGCATCTTCGATGTTATGCGCGGGAAGAGTCACGAGCATAGTCGTTCCCCTCTCTGAGCTCTCTTCGACCTCGATGGAACCGCCGTGGAGTGCGGCGATCTCCCAGACCAGCGCAAGCCCCAGCCCCACGCCGCCATATGCCCTGCTGCGCGATTTATCGACGCGAAAGAAGGGCTGAAAGATGCTCGTCTGGTATTGCTCGGGAATGCCTTGTCCCTGGTCGTGCACCCGTAGCAGTACACGGTCGCCCTCGACGCGGGCGCTGATTCGCACGGTCGAGTTGGGCGTGCTGTAGCGAATGGCGTTTTCGGCCAAGTTGAACAGCAGCCGATAGATCAGCGTGTCGCTGCCGGTCGTTTGCGCGTCGCCCTCGCTTGCGAGCGCGATGCCCTTTTGCTCGGCAAGGGGCGCCAGGTCGGTGAGCACTTCTTCGATCATCGGCGCCAGGTCAATCGCATCGTTGCAGGGGACGCTGCGCAACTCGCTCATCTCGAGCAGGGTCTTTGTCATGTGCGTCATTCGCTCGGTCTGCTCTTGCAGCAGCCCGAGCAGACGCGCTGTATCTGCATCGGCGTCGGGGTGCTCGGCGCAAAATAGCTCAACCTGAGCTTGCATGAGCGCAAGCGGCGTGCGCAGCTCGTGCGCCGCATTGCCCGTAAACTGTTTTTGTGCAGAAAAACCTTCGTCAAGGCGGGCAATCATGTCGTTAAACGACGCGCTGCAACGCCTAAGCTCAGAGGGCACATCTTCGCTGATCTTTGTGTCGGCGAGGTTGTCGGGCCGCACGCTCTCGACTTGCGCTGCAAAGGTACGCAGCGGCTGCAACGCATGCCCGCTCACAAAGTAGGCCAGCACGCCACCGAGTAGCGTCACCGCTGCGGTTATGTACCAGCTCGTCGCACCAAACGATTCTTGGGCGTCGCTCACGACGATGGTCAGATCGTCGTCGAGCTCCTTGCTCGTCGGGTCGAACGAGTTGGGCGAGGCCGCCTCCGCCTTGCTATGCTCCGACATTTCAGTACCGATTGAGTCCATGTAGCGCATGCCGGAGTAGCCAACCAGGCAATTCATAAGTACGCAGGTCGAGCATACCAGCAGGGCTGTCATCAACGTGATGCGCCACTGCAGGGACAGCCGCTTCATTCGTCGTCCTCCATAACGTAGCCCTCGCCGATTCGGTTGCGGATGGGGTCGTGCCCCAACGCGCCGCGTAGCTTTTTGCGCAGCGACGAGATATGCACGCGGGTCGCGTTGCTAAAGCTGTTGACACTGCTATCCCATACGTGGTCGATGAGCTCCTCCTGGCTTACCGGTCGCCCCTGGTTGAGCATCAGATATTCCAAGATGCCGGTCTCCTTGCGCGTGAGGGATAGAGGCTCGTCGCCCACAGAGGCGACGCGCGCTTTGGTGTCAAAGCTCAGCGATCCGCAGGTCAGGACAACATCGCTTTGCGTAAAGCGCCTGAGCGTGAGGCTGCGGATACGTGCCGCCAGCTCGTCAAGATGGAACGGCTTGGTGAGGTAGTCGTTGGCGCCTGCATCGAGCCCCGCTACCTTGTCGGCGACCTCGCCGCGGGCCGACAGCACGAGCACCTTGGTCTCGCAATCGGTAATTCTGAGTTGCCTGAGTACGGTCATGCCGTCGACATGGGGGAGATTAAGGTCGAGCACCACAAGATCGAAGGTCTCGATATCGAGCAGGTCGAGCGCCTGCTGTCCGTCGTAGCAGCAGTCGACGCTATAGGCCAAGTTGCGCAGGCTACGTGCGATTGCATCGCACAGTGCCCGCTCGTCCTCGACGACCAAGATGCGCATAACGTTCTCCTTGCATAGTCATTCGCGCTTAACACGGATTTTATAGTCGGTATGGTCCAATGGGTCGCGAAACGAAAGGAGTGGTCAGATTGTTCAAAGCGATTAAACCTGTGGCGCAGGTGGCTTTGCTGATCGCAGGGATTGCCATGGTGTGCTTTGGCATCATGCGCGGCGAGGCAGACGCCGTATTGGCCAAGGCAATCAGGCTGTGCTTGGAGTGTATCGGAATTGGTTAAAAGAAAAAATACCGTATCGCATCTTTTGGCGCGATTTCGCGGATTGATTCAGGCAGCGGCGACGCTTGCGACCAATATTCACCTGCCCAACTTTGCCAAGGGCGGCATCTACCAGGGAGCGGGCAAAGCCGTCTGCGTGCCGGGTCTCAACTGCTACTCGTGTCCGGCGGCCTCGGGTGCGTGCCCCATCGGGTCGTTTCAGTCGGTGGTGGGATCGTCTAAGTTTAGCTTTTCGTATTACGTCACCGGAACGCTCATTCTGATCGGCGTGCTGCTGGGACGTTTTGTATGCGGCTTTTTGTGCCCGTTTGGATGGCTGCAAGAGCTTCTGCATAAGATTCCCAGCAAAAAGCTCTCCACGAAAAAGCTCAAGCCGCTCACGTACATCAAGTATGCCGTGCTGCTGTTTGCCGTGGTGCTGCTGCCCGTCTTGGTGGTAAACGATGTGGGCATGGGTGACCCGTTCTTTTGCAAGTACATCTGTCCGCAGGGCGTGCTCGAGGGCGCGATTCCGCTGTCCATCATGAACGTGGGAATCCGCTCCGCGCTGGGAAAGCTCTTTACCTGGAAGCTCGCGATCCTCATTGCGGTTACGGTGCTGAGCGTGCTGTTCTACCGCCCCTTCTGTAAATGGATTTGCCCCCTCGGCGCATTTTATGCACTCATGAACAAGGTGTCGTTGCTGGGAATTCGGGTCGATCATTGTAAATGCGTCTCGTGCGGCAAGTGCGCCAAGGTGTGCCAGATGGACGTGGACGTTACGCGTACGCCCGACCATGCCGAGTGCATTCGTTGCGGCAAATGCGTGGGCGCGTGCCCCGTCGATGCTATTAGCTTTCGCTACGGGCTGGGTGTGACGGGCGACAAACCCGCGCAGTCCACGCAAGCCTGCGAAAACAAATAGGTACCTATATAAGTTTCGATATAAACGGAGGAACCATGAAACTGTCAAAAATTGCGGCTCTGTTGATGCTGCCCGTGCTGGCGCTGACTCTCGCGGCGTGCTCTGCCCCCAAGGGCGACGCGAAGGATGCTACGAGCGGCGATGCGCAGATTGCCGAGCTCATAGCGCAAAAGCCGTCGAGCGCCGAGGAGGCGGCCAAGCTGTACCAGCAGCTGCTGCAAAAGGAAAACGAGATCTTTGCGAGCGATAACGCCCTATGGGAAAAGGTGTTCCTTGCGGCCAACAAAGACACTCCCATGATTGAGGACGGCAAGAACTACGGTGACTTCTTGCTCGATACCATCGAGGGCGCCAAGGATCAGTTTGCGGCTGACGAGCTTAAGACGCTTAAGGCCGGCGCGCAGCAGGTCAAGGAGATCGAGGACAAGCTCATGGCGCTGGAGAAGGAGTTCCCCGGATGTGGCAGCACGCCCGGCGAGGGGGAGAGTGTTGATGCCTCGACCGCGGGCATGACCAACGGCGAGAGCGGGGAGACGAAGTTCCCCAGCTTTAAGGGCAAGGACTTGGACGGCAACGATGTAAACAGCGACGAGCTGTTCTCCAAGAACAAGGTCACCGTCATGAACTTCTGGTTTACCACCTGCAAGCCGTGCGTGGGAGAGCTGGGCGATCTGGAGAAGCTCAACAAGGAGCTTGCCGAGAAGGGCGGCCAGGTCGTGGGCGTTAATTCCTTTACGCTCGATGGCAACAAAGACGAGGTGGCCGATGCCAAGGACGTGCTTTCCAAGAAGGGCGTGACGTATAAGAACATCTGGTTTAAGTCGGACAGCGAGGCCGGAAAGTTCACCTCCAACCTGTACTCGTTCCCGACCACCTACGTGATCGACCAGAACGGTAACATTGTGGGAGAGCCGATCATGGGCGGCATCAACTCCGCTGAGCAGCGCGAGGCGCTCAACAAACTGATCGATCAGGCACTCGCGAAGAGCGAACAGTAAGTCCGTGGGACAGACAACTGAAGGGGAGTCGCTGGAAACAGCGACTCTTTTTTCTGCTTCGGGGTAGCATCATGGGTATACGTCGAAAGGGCACGCAGCTTTTCGTGCATTGCCTGAGCGGTGCGCGAAGCAACCAAGCTGTGAGTTTTCTTAAGCGTTCTGGGTATGGCAGTGTCAAGAATATCGGCGGCATAAGCGGCTACACGGGAAAGGTGGTGCGTTAGCTATGAAGGTGGTTATCGTTGGAGGCGTCGCGGGCGGCGCATCGGCGGCGGCACGTTTGCGCAGACTCGACGAACAGGCCCAAATTGTCATCTTTGAGCGCACGGGTTTTGTATCGTATGCCAACTGTGGGCTTCCGTACTACATTGGCGGCGTGATAGAAGAAGAGAGCGCATTGACGCTGCAGTCTCCCAAGGGCTTTTGGGATCGCTTTCGCATTGCGGTCAAGACGAGTCACGAGGTGTTTGCCATCCATCCCGATTCGCATACGGTCGAGGTTCGCAATATGCTGACGGGCGAGGAATTTGTCGAGACGTATGACAAGCTCATCCTGTCGCCGGGTGCAAAGCCGATTCGCCCTGCGTTGCCGGGCATCGACTCGGATAAAATCTTTAGCCTACGCACCGTTGAGGACACGCTGCGTATTCACAGCTATGTTCGAGAGCGGCGACCGAGCAGTGCCGTCGTGATCGGCGGCGGCTTCATTGGCGTCGAGACGGCGGAGAATCTGTGTGAGCTGGGGCTCCAGGTGACCCTTCTGCAGCGTCCCGTCCAGCTTATGAACAACCTGGATTACGACATGGCGACCCTTTTGCATACCGAGGTGCGTGAGCACGGTATCGATCTGCGCCTCAAGGCCGATGTGACAGGTTTTGAGGAAGTTGATGGCCGCGTTGTCACCCATGTTGCGGGCGATGACCCTATCGGAGCCGATATGGTGCTGCTTGCCATTGGCGTGGCACCTGAGAGCCATCTGGCGCAAGAGGCGGGGCTCGAACTGGGCATCAAGGGGGCTATTGTGGTCAACGACCGCATGGAGACCTCTGCTGCCGACGTGTATGCCGTGGGCGATGCCGTGCAGGTCACGCATCAGGTGACCGGCGAGGACGCGGTCATTTCGCTCGCCGGCCCCGCCAACAAGCAGGGGCGTGTCGTCGCCGATGTCATAGCCGGCATGGACAGCTGCTACCGCGGATCGTTGGGCTCATCGGTTATCAAGGTATTCGACTTGACGGCGGCAAGCACGGGACTATCCGAAAAGGCAGCACACGCGGCGGGAATTGACTGCGACAGCGTGGTCCTGTCGCCCGGTTCGCATGCGGGTTATTATCCGGGTGCAACGCCCATGACCATGAAGGTTGTCTTCGAGAAGCAGGGATTGCGCCTGCTGGGTGCGCAAATCGTGGGCATCGATGGTGTGGACAAGCGTATCGACGTTCTGGCGACTGCCATCCAGGCAGGCATGTGCGGCGATAGGCTTAAGGATTTGGACCTAGCATACGCGCCGCCGTATTCATCGGCAAAGGATCCCGTCAATATGGCGGGCTTTATGATCGAGAACCTCAATCGCGGCATACTGGCGCAGTGGCATTGGGAGGATGAGCCCAACTTGCCACGCGATGGCAGCGTGCAGCTGCTCGATGTTCGTACGGAAGGGGAGTACGAGCGCGGGCATATCGATGGTTTCGTAAACATTCCCGTCGATGATCTGCGCAATCGCCTGGGCGAGCTCGACCGGGCCAAGCCGGTCTACGTGATTTGCCAGAGCGGCATTCGCAGCTACATTGCTTGCCGCATTTTGGCGCAGTATGGCTTTGAGTGTTTTAACTTCTCGGGCGGCTATCGCTTCTTTGCAGCCGTGACTGTGGCTCGCCGCGGCAGCGCTAACGTTATGCCGTGCGGGCTCGAAAAGTAGCGCGCATTGGAATGTGACAAAGTGACAGCCTCTTTGTCGCATCGGGGATGTTATATGCGGGATGGTGCGCCATGCGGCGTGCTGTCCCGTTCGTTTTTTGGCGCGGTTCGTTACACTTCTCACTGGTATCGGCCAAAAATGAGGATAGAGTAGGACAAACGCGCCGAACGTGAACGGCGGGGGAGCGGGCGAGCGCGCCCGCGCGAGAGAGGTTGCCGTCCATGCTGGATCTCAGAGTTATTTGCAAAAGGTACGTTACGCAGTCGTTTACGCAGGTAGCGCTCGACAGCGTAAGCCTGTCTTTTCGCGATAACGAGTTCGTAGCCATTCTGGGTCCCTCGGGTTCGGGTAAAACTACGATGCTCAACGTCATCGGTGGACTCGATCATTTCGATTCGGGCGATCTGCTGATCGACGGCATCTCGACCAAGGACTTCAACGACCGCGATTGGGATGCCTATCGCAATAATCGCATCGGCTTTGTGTTCCAGAGCTATAACCTCATTCCGCATCAGAGCATTTTGGAAAACGTGGAGTTGGCGCTTACGCTCACGGGCGTGGGGCATGCCGAGCGCCGCCAACGTGCGCGCAAGGCGCTCGAGGCAGTCGGTCTGGGCGAGCACGTTGACAAGCGCCCGAGCCAGCTTTCGGGCGGGCAGATGCAGCGCGTGGCCATTGCCCGCGCCCTGATCAATGACCCCGAGATTGTGCTGGCTGACGAGCCGACCGGCGCCTTGGATTCAACGACGTCCGTCCAGGTCATGGATTTGCTCAAGGACGTTGCGCGCGACCGTCTGGTCATCATGGTCACGCACAATCCCGAGCTGGCGTACAAGTACGCCACGCGCATTGTCAACCTGGCGGACGGCAAGGTCACCGACGATTCAGATCCCTTTGATGCTGCCGAGGCCGCGCGTCGCGAGGCCAAGCCCACGCGCAAAACCTCGATGAGCTTTGTGACGGCGCTTGGGCTTTCTGCCCGAAATCTCATGACCAAGAAGGGCCGCACGGCCATGACGGCCTTTGCAGGTTCGATTGGCATTATCGGCATTGCGGCGATCCTGGCGCTCTCCAACGGCGTAAACGACTACATCAAAAAGGTCGAGGAGGACACGCTCTCGAGCTACCCGCTGACGATTTCCAAACAAGATTATGACCTGTCGTCCATGATGGGCGGGCATGGGGCTACGGATGATGAGGTGTCCGAGGGCGAGGATTCATCCGACGCCACCGGTGGCAAAGATAAGGGAACCGATAAGATCCCTGTGGTCACGGCCGTAAAAGACATGTTCGCAAGCGTTAAGTCCAACGACATGACGAGCTTTAAGGCATGGCTCGATGCCGGTGGCGACGGCATCGATAAAGAGGTCAACGCCATTCAGTACGGCTACGGTGTATCGCCGGTTGTCTATCGTGCCGGCAAGGGCGATGAGAAGCCTGTCCGGCTGGTGCCCAACGCCATGACCGAGGCCATGAGCGGCGGCGCAAGTTCGGCGGCAACGGTGAGCATGGATTCCATGGGGACCTCGGTCTTTAACGAGATGATTGACGACCAGAGCCTGCTCGACAGCCAGTACGATGTCGTTGCCGGCCATTGGCCTACGTCTGCCAACGAGGCCGTGATGGTGCTTTCGAGCCGCGGCACGGTGGGCGATTACACCCTCTATAGCATCGGTGCGCTGGATATCGATGAGCTTAACGACCTGGTCAACAGCGCCATGACGGCCGACGGCAAGGTCGAGACGCCCAAGGCCGGCACCGACTTTACCTACGACGATGCGCTGTCCACGACGTTTAAGGTGCTGTCGCCGTCCGATGCCTATCGCAAAAACGAAGAGACCGGCATGTGGACTGACATGTCTGGCGATGCCGACTTTATGGCGGCCAAGGTTGCCGACGGTATTGACGTGCGCATTGTGGGCGTGGTGCGACCCAACGAGGCGGCAAACGCGAGCGCATTGTCCCCGGGCATTGCCTATACGCATGCGCTGACTCGCCAGCTTATGGAGCGTGCTGCCGATTCGCAAATCGTGCAGGAGCAGCTTGCCCACCCCGAGACGGATGTCTTTACGGGCAAGTCTTTCGATGAACTGCAAGGCGAGGCCAAACAGAGCGTGGAACTGGGCAGCATGTTCAGTGTGGACGAAGCGGCGCTGAAGAGTGCGTTCTCTCTCGATTCGTCGGCGCTCTCGGGTGCGGCCGGCGGTATAGACCTTTCTGGTATCGACTTGTCCGGGCTGGACCTTGACCTTTCGGGCGTTGGGAAGGGCATTGACTTCAGCGACATCATGGCCAAAGCGCCGGCCCCAGATTTCTCGGGCATCTTTGACGGTCTGGAACTCACGCCCGAGCAGATGCAGCAGGTAGGAACGCTTGCCAACCAGCTGTTTGAGGGCTTTCTGCAGTCTGATCAGTTTAAGGCGCTGTCGCCCGAAGATCTTAAGGACGCGTCAAAGCTTGCTGCCGCATTCTCGGCGTATCTTGAGAATGATGCCGCAGCCCAGCAATGCCTGGCTCAGCTCAAGGCGTTGGGCGGCGATGCCTTGGCCGAGCGCCTGCAGCGGGCGATGGGCGACTATGTGCAAAAGCAGCTGGCTCCGTATTTGCAGCAGTCTATGGATCAGGTGATGAAGGCGGTCAGCGAGCAGATTGCGACGACGGTATCAACCCAGCTCAAGGCGGGTGCGGCAGGGTTCATGGACCAAATGGCGACGCAGATGTCTTCGAGTTTTGCCAACCTGGCGAGCGCCATGCGCGTGGATGCGGGCGCCTTTGCTCGTGCCATCCACTTCAACATGGACGCCGAGGACCTGAGCTCGCTCATGATGAGCTATGCCAAGGCGTCGAAGCTCACCTACGACAACAATCTGACCACGTTGGGCTATGCGGACGAGGCGGACCCCATTTCGGTCAAGATTTTCCCGCGCGACTTTGAGGCCAAGGAGCGCGTGCTCGATTACATCGATGCGTACAACAAGCAGGTCAAAGCTGCTGGCCACGATGAGCAGGCAATCTCGTACACCGACTACATGGGCATCATCATGGGCTCGGTGACCGACATCGTGAATACTATCAGCTTGGTGCTCATCGCATTCGTGAGTATCAGTTTGGTGGTGAGCTCCATCATGATCGGCATCATCACCTACATCAGCGTGCTGGAGCGCAAAAAGGAGATTGGCATCCTGCGCGCGATCGGCGCGTCAAAGCGCAACGTGGCCAACGTATTTAATGCCGAGACCTTTATCGAAGGCCTCATTGCCGGCGTCTTTGCCATTGTCGTCGTGGTGGCCGTGAGCTTTCCGGTTAATGCCTGGGCGCTTGCGGCCAAGCAGGTGCCCAACCTGATGAGCCTGCCCGTTCAAGACGCGCTGATGCTCATTGTAATTTCGGTGCTGCTGACGGTCGTTGCCGGCCTGCTGCCGGCTCGCAGCGCATCCAAGAAAGACCCTGTGGAAGCCCTACGCTCCGAATAATGTGACAAAGGGACAGTCCCTTTGTCACATTGGGGGCCCAATTACCGTTCGGCACGTTAAGGGTCCCCGCTCCCCGCTTAACACTTGACGAAGAATCTCCATCTTTATATACCTATCGGTAGGCATATAGGTTGCATTGCCGATAGAAACGGAGTAACCATGACTCTCATCGCACCAGCCGAAAAGGACCGCCCCCGTGAGAGCGGCGCATTTGCTTGGATTGTCGTTATTGCGCTCGGTTTAATGTCTGCGGGAACAACCGGCACCTACAGCATCATTGCCGGCTCATTCATCGCTCCTGTATGTGAAGACCTGGGCTTTGACTACACTTCTTTCTCTTTCTATTTCACCGCGATTCTTCTTGGCCTTGCGCTTGGGCTTCCGCTTTTGAGTCGTTTCATTCCAAAAGTAATCGGCAAACCATGGCATATTTGCGTTGAACTCGTCCTTATTGCCGCCGGCGCCGCAATGGCGTTCTACACCGAGGTCTGGATGTTCATCGTCTCCGCCGCAGTGATCGGCATCTGCTTTTCGTTCACAACGGGTGTCTGCATGTCCGATGTCATTGACCAATGGTTCAGTAAATCGTCTGGTCTTGCCATCGGCCTTGCGTGGGGCGTTAATTCTCTCTGCACGCTGCTATTGAGTCCTGTCATTACACTGGTCATCGAGCAGCAAGGCTTGCGTACGGGTTACATCGTACTTGCGGCCGTTTCTGCAGCCATGATATTGCCCACAAGCGCATTTATCATTCGCCTTAAGCCTTCTGATCGCAATATGCTTCCGTACGGAGAGACTACCTCCGAAACCCATGAGAGCTACAGCGCCGATGAAAAGGAAGATGTCTCTTCGGGCATGGCGCTCCGCGATGCCGCGAAAACGCCATCTTTTATTCTCTGTGCCCTTCTGCTCTGCGTGGCGCAACTCACCTGCTGCATGAACCAGCTGTTCCCGACCTATGCAAGCGAGGTCGGCTTCAATCCCATCGTGGGAAGCCTAATGGTTTCGGCGGCCTCGCTCTCCGATATTTTCCTAAATCCCTTCGTAGGCAAAACATGCGACAAGCTCGGTGCTATTAAAGCAACGGTCGCATGGACGGGAGTCAGCATTCTTTCATTCCTACTTCTCATCTTTGGCGGAAGCAACGAGACCGTTTCCATCATCGCGGCCGGCGTAAACGACGTCATGTTCGCCATCGTTGGAACTGCAATGCCGATGATTCTCCTCTCGCTCTTCGGATCACGCGATTTTGGAAGGATCTATTCGATTATTTGCTCAGCGGGCTATGTTGTCGGAGCTTTCGGAATGCCAGTCATGATGAAGGTTTACGGTATGGCAGGGTCTTTCCAAGGAGTATTCGTCTTCTGTATCATCTGCAACCTTCTGATTGCGACATTTGCTTTAGTTTCCGGTCTCCTCAATAAGACTACCGCGAAATAACCTGACCAACGAACTGCCCTTCAGCCCTGTCATTTGTCTCCGCAAGTTAAAACGAAATTGGGGCCGATTCCAACATAGCTGGAATCGGCCCCAATTTCTATTCAACAACTTTTGCAATCATCGCGAACACGGGTTTCGAACCATTCCGCGACCCCGCAAGTCGTCGCATCGCGCTTGCCAAGGTGCCTCTGTTATTACGCGCCTATTTAAACATGAGTTCGACGATCCCTGCCCAAACAGCCTTTTCATCGATGTCTTCATCTTGGGCAACGGTATTGCTCGCTCCCTCAAGTACGGTGTAAAGAATCTGCACGTACAGCATGACGTCTGTTTCATCGGAAAACGCGCCAATTTCTAGGCCATGGAGAAGGATGTCTTTAAGCGCGTCCATAGTTCGGTTGATCGCCGTTGCCTGACGTTCCTGAACTGCAGGGATTCGATTTGCCTGAATACTGACCTCGGCCAGCACGCGACGGCGCTTTTCATCACTACGATAGCCACCTATAACCGAATTGCCGAGCTCGATAAGCGCCGCCTTGAATCCGTCCCTATCGACTATTAGCGAGTAGTCGCGCTGATAGTCGATAGTCGGAAACATACTATCTAAGAGCGTGGTGAAAATATCCTCTTTAGAGGGAAAGTAGTAGTACACCGATGGCTTGGATATGCCGACACGGTCGCAGATTTTTCCAATGGACGCCTTGTCGTAACCGACTTCTGCCACAAGATCATACATTGCATCCAATATTTTTCCCTTTGTGCTCACGCTTCACTTCTCCATTGCAAATCACTTCCGCATTGCCAACATTATTAAGAATGGCAACGGAACATCAATTCGTGTCCAAACACGACCACTATAAACGGTGAACGGTAGGTATCGACAGGCGAATGGCAATTATACAAAATCACCTACCGAACGGTAGGTATAGTAGTACTATAGCTGGTGTAACCCCGCTATTGTCGCGGCCGGACAGCATTGCGGGAAACCCGACGGAAGGACCAACCATGTACGAGAACTATCGTATGCCGGGCGAGTTTGAGAAGCGCTCCAACGTCTATGTGACATGGCTTCCCGATTACATTCGCGCAGAGGGCTTCGATAATCGCCAGCCCTGCGTTGACGTAATTAAAGCTTTGCTTGAGTATGGCGACGTTACGGTCAACCTCAACTGTGGCACCCCCGGCTCCTACGAGGAAGCCTGCTCGCGCCTTAAAGAGGAAGGGGTGGATTTCGACCGTATCCAGATTACGCAGTTCGAAGATTCCAACTTCTACGTTCGCGACAACGGCCCCAGCATCATGGTCGACGACGAAGGCCATTCCTATATGGTCAACCCCGCTTGGACCTATTACGGCGTGTGGGACAAGAACTCCCCAGAGTGCCAGTCCGCACGCAGGGCAGCTGTTCACATGGCGGTTGCGCTCGGGTGTTTCGATATCGTCAATTCCGAAATGGTTTCGGAGGGCGGCGACCGCGAGTTTGACGGTCACGGCACCCTGATCGCCATCGAGGACACGGAATGCCGCAAGCGCAATCCCGAGTTCTCAAAAGAGGAAGTGGAGGCCGAGTACAAGCGCATCTACAACCTCAACAAGGTTATCTGGCTGCCGCAGCCTATGCTTGAGGACGACGACTATCGACTGGGCATCCTCGACGAGAAGGAAGATGGAACTCCTGTCTTCGGCATGAGCTTCGCCGCCCACATCGATGAGATGTGCCGCTTTATCACCCCGAACAAGATTCTTCTTGCCGAGGTATCCGATGAGGAGGCCGCGTCGAGCAAGGCGGGCGCGGAGTCGCGTCGTCGCATCGACGCCGCCTACGAGATCCTGCGCGCTGAGACGGACTGGGAGGGCAAGCCCTTCGAAATCGTCCGCATGCCCACTGCCGAGCCGATCGAGGTTGTCATCGCCCCCGGCGACGAGGACTACGAGCTGTATAAAGGCTTCATCGACGAAATGGGCGGCAAGTTCATGGATGGCACCCCTTGGCCCGAAGGCCCCGTTCACTTTTATGCCGCAGCAAGCTACTGCAACTTCCTCATCTGCAATGGCGTCGTTCTTGGCCAGCGTTATTACCACGAAGGCATGAGCGAAGTCGTGAAGGAGAAGGATGAGCAGGCCAAGGCGGTTCTTGAGAGCTGCTTCCCCGATCGCAAGGTCATCATGATCGACTCTCTCGCGCTTAACCTGTCCGGCGGCGGCGTGCACTGCTGGACCAAGGACGTGGCCGCCAGCTGCTAGCAAGTTCTTAAACTTGCGCTGCCTGATCCAGGCGCCACATTTACAGTCCCCGAGGGATATCCGTGTTTCCCTCGGGGGCACATTCGACACTTACCCATCAAACAATTGAAAGGAAATAGGCATGAACAACAGCCTTCGCGGTCGCGACTACCTCAACATCCACGATCTTTCCTCTGAGGATTTCCGTTACCTCATCGATCTTGCCTGGAACCTCAAGGCCCAGAAAAAGTCCGGTGTCGACCAGCGCTACTTCCCCGGCAAGAACGTTCTCGCCAACTTTGAGTGGGGCTCGACCCGCACTCGCTGCGCCTTTGAGACCTCTTGCAACGACCTGGGCATGGGCTTCACCTATCTGACCAACTCCCACATGGGTGATTGCGAGACCATCGAGGATGCCATGCGCGTCTTCAACGGCATGTATGATCTCATTGTCTATCGTGCACAAAAGGACGAGCAGTTCCTCTATGATGTCGCCGACTTGGTCGATATTCCAGTCATCAATGCCCTCACTCTCGGCGATCACCCGACCCAGATGCTCGCAGACGCTCTCACGATGGAGGAGCAGTGGGGTGGCCTGCGCACGAGCCGTGGCAAGAAGATGGCCTTCGTTGGCAACTGCGCCGGTGCCCCCGTGTGGTATGGCCGTCTGTGCGCGATGCTCGACATGGACTTCCTCGCCATCGGCCCCGACGACCTCCGTCACCAGATGTGCAAGGAAATGATCGAGGAGGTCGAGGCCTGCTACGCCAAGTACGCGCCCAACAGGACCTTCACCATCACCTCTGACCTTGATGCTCTGGACGGTGTCGACGTAATCGTTACCGAGGAGTGGCGCTACATCAACCCCGAGTGCGGCGATGAGGTTCTGGACCCCGATGACTACAACTCTTGGCTTGGCGACGCCGAGTCCCTGTACCCCTATCGCGTCACCAGTGAGCTGTGCAAGCGCACCAACAACCCCGACATCTTCTGCATGCACGAGCTCCCCTCTGTTCACAACGCAAATCACCGCGTTGGCAAGATGTTGCTCGACCAGTGCAAGAACGACCTGCATCGTGAAATCATCACCGAGGGCTTTGAGATTGCGGACGAGTGCTTTGAGGCCAACGCGTCGGTCATCTTTCGTGAGGCAGAGAACCGTCAGCACACCATCAAGGCCGTTATGTGCGCCCTTCTGGGTCTCTAGGAGCTGTATCAATGGAAAGTGCAAAGTTAAAGAGCAGCAAGGTTTACGCATGGGTTCTCGTGATTGCGCTCGGCCTCATGTCTGCCGGTACGACCGGATCCTATAGCGTAATCGCTGGCTCCTTCGTCGCGCCCGTGTGCGAGGAGTTCGGATTTGACTACTCCATCTTCTCGT
Organism: Collinsella sp. TF11-5AC; assembly: GCF_003436775.1. Lineage (NCBI taxonomy): Bacteria > Bacillati > Actinomycetota > Coriobacteriia > Coriobacteriales > Coriobacteriaceae > Collinsella > Collinsella sp. TF11-5AC. The sequence goes on along the minus strand of NZ_QSQO01000012.1, from coordinate 13,618 downwards.
ATTACTTCACTGCAACGCTCATTGGTCTTGCGGCAGCTCTTCCGTTTGTCGGAAAACTCATCCCCAAGGTTGTTGGCAAGTTTTGGCTCCCCGTCGTCGAGCTTATTCTGCTCGCCGCTGGCGTAGGCATGGCCTTCTACACCGAAGTCTGGATGTTCATCGCAGCTGGCGCCTTGATTGGCGTTTGCTTCGCCTTCACTACCGGCGTCGCCATGTCCGATGTTATTGACCAGTGGTTCAAAAAATCTGGCGGCCTGGCAATTGGCCTCGCTTGGGCAGTGAACTCGATTTACATGCTCATCATGAGCCCCGTCATCACCTCTGTCATTGAGGCTGCTGGCTGGAGGACTGGTTATCTGGTGCTCGCTGGCGTCTCCGCCGTGCTCATTCTTCCCGCTTCCATCCTGATTATCCGCTATAAGCCCCAGGACAAGGGCATGCTGCCCTATGGCTATGTCGAAGGCGAGACGGTCGCTGAGACCGAGGAAACGACCGAGGATAGTGCACGTGGCGTTAGCTACGCACGCGCTATTAAGTCGCCTGCATTCTTTTTCTGCATCGGCTTCCTCTGCCTCGTTCAGCTTACTTGCTGCATGAACCAACTGTTCCCCACCTATGCCGCCGAGGTCGGCTTTAGCCCCATGGTGGGTGGCTTCATGGTTTCCGCCGCATCGCTGTTCGACCTGTTCCTCAACCCGATCGTCGGTACCACTTGCGATAAGTTTGGCAGCACCAAGGCCATTCTGAGCTGGCTCGCCGTCTCGATTCTCTCCTTTGTCATGCTCATGATGAGCAGCGGCAACTCGACGCTCAGCATTCTTGCTGCCGGTGTTAACGACGTCATGTACGTCATTGCCGGCACCGCTCTGACCGTTTTGGTGATGGACGTCTTTGGCTCCCGTGACTTTGGTCGCATCTTCGCACTCATCTGCTCCGTGGGCTATATCGTCGGTGCCTTTGGCATGCCCGTCATGATGAAGGTATACGAGCTCGTTGGCTCCTTCCAGGGCGTCTTCATCTTCTGCATTGCATGCAACGTCATCATCGGTCTGTTTTTGCTGCTGGCAAAGAAGACTGGCAAGAATCTCTCCTGGGATGAATAATTCGATTCGTCTTAGATATACGCTGTAGGACTTAACATGCAGTAACCTTAGGGCATCGACTAATGTCGGTGCCCTTTGTCACATTCTGCGCCTAGCTCGTTTTGCCCATCAACGTGATGCGTATACTTGGATGGGTGTACTCGTCAAACTCATCCTCGGGATCCGTATCAAACGAGTAATACGTTTTGACGGGGTCGTCACTCGTCCTGATAGAGATTCTCTCGTAGAGCGAACCGCTCAAAAAAGCCTGCCTAAACTCTTCGGGGAGCTTCTGCGGTGCTAGGAGCTCGGGGCTTGCGGTCTTGATGTCTATGGTTTGGACAACAGAGGAAAGCTCGTCAAGGTCGAGCTCGATACGGGCGAGGTTGTCCTCGAGGCTCGCGTCGGGGTCGATCTCTGCCGCGTAGCTCACTTCCGTGAGCGTTCCCTTGTTGTCAAAATCCAGGTACGTATAGGTCTTTTGGGCATCGGAGTCGCCGTCGTGCAGATAGCCGCGGACGTGATAGCCGTAATCTTGATATCGCTCGTAGGGGTCATCGGCAGACACGTACTCGCATGAGGGCTCCAGCGCCTTACGGGCGATGGAGATCTGCTCGGCTGCAGCCGCGGCATTCTCCTGCATCTCGATGTTTCCCTGCGCCAGCTGCGGGATATAGGCGCCGCACACGATTGCGAGGGGCAGCGTCACAAGCGCGACGACCCACTTTTTTGCACGGGGGATAGGCACGCCACAGGCCTCTGCCACGGCCTTTGCGTTGGCGAAGCTCTCGGCAAGCACATCTGCCGCGGTGGCGACGGCGCCTACGGCAGCGGCGACCTCTGCCGCGCCGCCTAGGTTGCGCGCGGTCTCGTTGTCACTGTTCCTGAGCAGGCGCGCGGCGGCCTGCGTACCAACAACGCCTGCGATCTGTGCCGAGCGGTCTTTCTCGCTCTGCTCGACGGCGAGCCGGTACTGCATTTCCTTCCACTGCTTGCCACGCATGCCAAAGCGCGGGGCGAGAGCGCAATAACAGAATATGACGAGCTCGATGGCGGTGAGCACCAAGGCGGTCATCATTCCCGTCTCTTGGAAGCCTTCGTGATGGAAGACGATGTCGTCGATCATTTCGAAAGGAATAATCGATAAGGGCAGCACGAATGCCATGGCAAGCGCCGCGCCGGCAACCTTGGGGCAGATGCAGTATCGCTGGATGCGCTTACGTTCTTGTTCGGAAAGTGTTGCCATAGTCAATCCTTGGTGTCGTAACGGTCGTTGCGGCGCATAGGGCGCGGGGCGCATCAGTTTGAGCTAGCGCTGGATAAGAACATAGAGCAAGATGCTCATCGCGATGAGCAAGAAGCCTGCGATGTTAAACATCAGCGTGGCAAAGTTGCCCACGATGGGGCGTTCGACATAGCTTTTGCCTGGGTTGCTGGGGTTGTAGTGTACGGTCATTTGACTGCCGAGGGGCCAAAGCTGCTCTGCAAGGGTGTCTAGGCGGGCGATGGGCCCCGTCTGTACGTGCAGCCAGCCCTTGGGGTCTTCGTGGGCGGCGGCTTGTGTGCGGATGGGGAGTCCCGACAAGCTTTTGGTCTTTATGCCGCGGAATTGTTTTGTCGCGAGGTATTGCGTGCCGTCGACGGTGTATTCCAAAACGGGATGCATTCTGCCTTCACCCATCAAGCGATGGTCGATGACCGTCCCCATGGTCACGGCGGTACAGGCCTTGGCTTTCTTGCGGGCGGCGGCCTTCATGAGCATGCTCGCTCCTATAAACAGGATGCCGATGCCCCCAACCAAGATGAGCGCAAGCAGGGATATCTGTGACGTGGCCATGGCGTTCTCCTTTGGCGCGATACCGTCATATGTGACCCAGTATAGAGAATCCCGCCATCGATGAGCTGCTGCAGGGAGTTTGAATTCTCATCGCTCTCCGCCTGGGCGCTCGTTGGAATGTGACAAAGGGACAGTCCCTTTGTCACATTGGGGACTGCGGAAATCGAGGTCTAATACTTTTCCCGAGAAGTGAACGAGTGAAAACGGACCCCCGAAGCATCGACACTTTTGGCGTGCAATTTCCCGCGGTTTTACTAGTCAAATCCTGCGGTTTTGACGCCTAAAAAAGTCAATGCTTCGGGGGTCCAAATACAGCCGTTCACTTCTCGGGAAAAGTATTAGACCTCGAAATATGGGCGGCGTTCGCGAGCGGCAACTGGAGCGTAAACCCGTGCGTTTCTTCGTTGGGAGCGTCGGGCGAGCTCCTCTGTCCTGGAGTAGATTGTCCGCTTAGGTCTTTGGCGCGTTAGAGGTACCTTGCCGCGAACTTCTCGATGTCGGCGTTGCTTGCGTTGTTGAGAATGCCGCCGTCAACGATCTTTGCGCCTGGAGCGCTTGCCCTAAGGACCGACGCCGTTTTGCCCATTCCGCTTCCGCCCGAGGTGGCAAACAGGACGACCGTTTTGCCCGTCAGGTCGTAAGACTCAAGGAACGTGTTGATGATCGCCGGCGCCACGTACCACCAGATGGGAAATCCCAAAAAGATGGTGTCGTAGTCTTCGATGTGCTCGACTTTAGAGGTTATGGCAGGGTGGCAGGAGGGGTCGGCTGCCTCGAGCGTGCTGCGGCTCTGCTTGTCACGCCAGTCAAGATCGGCGCTTGTGTATGGATCGGCGGGCACAATGGCGAACAGGTCGCTGTCCGTCATGCGAGCCAAGCGACTCGCAATGTCCATCGTGGTTCCCGATGCGCTGAAATATGCTACAAGTGTTTTTGCCATTGGAACTCCTTTTGTTGCTACGGTTGTGGTTGTGCCGAGTTGCTATTCGGCGCTGCCTCATGCTCACAATCTTGAGCGGCTTGAACAGCATCCGGTCGAGGCACTGCGTAGCCGATAGATGAGATAGTCAAGGCATTCGAGCTTCTGTTGCCCCGCGTGTATATCGTTGAGCAATTCGCGGCGATGCCGTTTTAGTAGGCAAATGCGCGCGCAGTCGCTGGCGGCAGTACCGTACAGCTCGATAAACTCTTCGTTGCAGCCGGCGTCGCGTAGGCCGTCGATGATGTTGTCGTCCATGGCATCACTTTGTGGTTTTGACCTTGGTGGTGCCGGCAAGCGGCTTTTCGCCGGGACGGGCCTTGGGACCAACGAGCGCATGCGGTTGATAAAGCTCCTCGAGGAAGTCGATCTCGGCGGGGGAGAGCGTTATGTCGAGCGCAGCTACGGCGTCGTCGACTCGCTCGGGCTTGGAGCAACCCACGATGGGCGCCTCGACTCCACGCGCCCAGTGCCACGCCAGCGCAATCTGCGGCATCGACACGTCATGATCGGCGGCAACCTTGGCCACACGCTCGACGACGGGCATGTCGATGGCGCGGTTATGGTCATACTTATTGGCCATGGTCGTGTCGGTGGTGCCACGTGTGCTCGAGCTTTCCCACGTGGGGCGGCAGAGGTGTCCCGACGCCAGGGGGCTGTATGGCGTAAGGGCCATGTCGAACTGGCGGCATACCGGAATCATCTCCCGCTCGTCCTCTCGGTACAGCAGGTTGTAGTGGCACTGCATGCTCGTAAAGGGCGTCCATCCGTGGTCGCGTGCGACGATCTGCAGGTTGTGCAGCTGGTAGGCATACATAGCGCTGGCGCCGAGCGCGCGGACCTTGCCCTCGCGCACCAGATCGTTGAGCGCTTCCATGGTCTCTTCCATGGGGACGTCGTAATCGAAGCGGTGGATGATGTAAAGATCCAGGTAATCGGTGCCCAAGCGCTTGAGCGAGCCTTCGATCTCACGTTTGATGGCGTCGGCGGAAAGGCCGCCTTCGTTGAAGTGAACCTTGCTAGCTAGCACGACGCTCTCGCGAGCGATTCCCAGATTGCGCAGGGCGGCGCCAATGTACTCTTCGCTCGTGCCAAAGCTGTAGCAGTTCGCGGTATCGATAAAGTTGATTCCGGTGTCGAGTGCGCGTTTGATGACGGCGCGCGTATCGTCGGGTCCGATGGTCCATTGGTGAAAGTCGGGGCTGGCCTCGCCAAAGCTCATGCCTCCCAGGCAGAGTTTAGAGACTTTGATGCCGGAATGTCCAAGGGTGGTGTACTGCATGGTGTTCTCCTTATCTTTGAGGGGATGGCTATAGCGTACGTTGATAGGTTAATAATGTATATTGCTCATATCGACTAGCTAGGTATACGAATACCAAATGGCTGGCGAGTGGAATACCTTGTCTGAGTTGAGGGTGCAATGGAGCTACGGACTTTACGTTACTTTTTGGCGGTGGCGCGTGAGGAAAACATGACCGAGGCGGCAAACGTGCTACACGTGACGCAGCCTACGCTGTCACGTCAGATTGCCGATCTTGAGCGCGAGCTGGGCGTCGAGCTTTTTGAGCGCACCAATCGATCATGTGTGCTTACGAGCGATGGCATGCGACTGCGCCAGCGCGCCGAGGAAATCGTCTCGCTGGTGGAGCAGACCGAGCTGGAGTTGGCGGATCGGGAGCTCGGCATTGCGGGCGTTGTCCGCATTGGCGCCGGTGAAACCAAATCGATGCGGCCGGTGCTCGATATCTTTGCGGAGCTGCATCGGGATCATCCAGGAGTGACGATAGAACTCTATACCGGTAATGCCGATGCGGTAGAGGAGCGCTTGGAGCGTGGCCTGCTCGACTTTGCGCTGTTGTTGGAGCCTGTTAACGTCGAGAAATACGAATGGATTCGTATGCCCGAGGCGGATCGAGTCGGTGCCGTTGTCGCCGCGAGCGGTCCATGGGGCGAGCTTGACGTGCTGACGCCTACGGACGTGGCGAAGATGCCGCTGCTGGTGAGTTCGCGCACCTCGAATCGAGCGCTGGACCTGGAAGTGTGGTCGAGCGGCGTCCTTAGCGTCGATGAACTCAACATCGTGGGGCATTTCGATCTGATCGGCAACGCGTCACATCTGGTGCGTTCGGGTGCTGCGTGTGCGGTTAGCATTGGAAGCTTGCTGCAGATAGATGAAGGCAGCGATTTGCGTTTTGTCCCATTTGAGCCGCCGCTTACCATTGCATCGTATCTGGTATGGAAAAAATATCGCCTGCGTTCCCGCGCCTGCGAAGAGTTCCTGAACCGCTTGAATGGGATGTGACAAAGGGACTGTCCCTTTGTCACATGTAAAAGCAAGGAAGTCGCAAGGTCTGGGTCGGGGGTGCCGATATACACCTCGGATACAATCGAAGCTACGCTAGAAAGAGGCTTCGATGATTAGAAAATCATTCTTCAACCCGTTCTCGTCCTTGCTGCTTGCGCTGGCCGGTTTGGCTTTTTTGGTCGATGTCGTTCCGCAGGCGCAGGGCCAGACGGGGGTGTTTGCGCCTGCCGTGCTGTTTGTAATGTGGCTGGCCGGCGGCTTGGTGCGCCTGTTCTACGAAAATGAGGCCAAGCGCAGCTTTGATCGCCATATGTTAAAGGCGAGCCATGCGGCCGTTTGGAAACGTGTCGACGCATGCTGGGTCCAAGTCGATGCCGACCGGCTTGCACCCGGCGATGTGATTCGCCTGTACGCCGGCATGCTCTGTCCGGTCGATGCGGTTCTTGCCAAGGGCAATCACATTCTTGTTTCCGAGTCATCACTTACGGGCGAGAGCGGCCAGACTGCCAAGCGTGAGGGCGATGCCGTTCGCGCGGGGACGACGATTGTTGACGGCAAGGCCTCGGCAACCGTTCTTGCGAGTGCCGACAAGGAGGAGGCCGTGCCGCGTCGGCGCGTCTGCCCTGCCACGCAGTTTAATGCCGGGGCCCAGAGCATTTGCGCGGCTTTGGTCAAGTGCATGCTGATCGTGCTGCCGTTTGTCATCATGATTCGCGGCGTCGTGCTGGGCGACTGGACGCAAGCGCTGCTGTTTGCTTTGGGAACGGCCGTGGGTCTGGTTCCCGAAATGCTTCCGGTGGTTACGAGCGTCTGTCTGTCGGGCAGCGCCCGCCGCCTCAAAAGCAAACGGGTCATCGTTAAAAACGTCGACGCTATGGAGTCGCTGGGCTCCATGGACGTGGTGTGCGTAGACAAGACGGGTACGCTGACCGAAGACGCCGCGGTGCTGGAGTACTACACCGATATCCTGGGCAACGAGAGCGAGCAGACCCTCAACTTAGCGTATCTCGAGAGTGCGAATCAGGGAGTTGCCGCCAATCAACTTAACCGGGCTATTGCCGATGCGTGTGCCGCACCCGAGCTTTGCCTTGCTGCCAAAGATCTTGGCCGTGCATTTATCCTGCATGCGTCCGATCCCTTTGACCACGTTACCAAAGCGTCAGGCGTCAAGCTCGACGCTACGCCGGAGGCACTTGGGTGCTTGGGGCTGCCGGCTCGTCCCGATAGTCACCTGACCATTGTTAAAGGCGAGGTCGAGAGCGTTTGCGCGCATTGCGCCTGGGCGAACTTTAAAGGCGAGCTCGTTCCCATGAACGAAGAAGGGCGCCGGAGTGCGTACGAGGTTGCCGAGGACATGCGTGCCGATGGCATCAAAGTGCTCGCTGTCGCCTACAGTACGACGGCGGCAGGCTGGGACGGCCTGGTGCTGTGCGGTTTTCTGGGCTTCTTCGACCGGCCAAAGACCAGTGCCCGCGCTGCCGTTCGCTCGCTGTCCGATCTGTCTGTCGAGGTACGCGTACTGACCGGTGACTCGGCATCGGTCGCTCGTTCTACCTGTGCGCGCCTTGGGATTCCCGCCAGTAATGTCATCACGGGCGCCACGCTCGATGCCATGGAGGAGTCCGAGGCGCTTATCCAGGTGGGACGCACTCGCGTCTTTGCCGAACTCACGCCCGCGCAAAAGGCGCGTATCGTAGGGCTCATCCGGCTTTCGGGCCATACCGTCGGCTATATCGGCGACGGCGTGAATGACGTGCCGGCGCTCACGGCGGCAGACGTCGGCATCGTCGTGGATTCTGCCGCCGCCGAGTCCAAGAAGGTCGCCGACCTCGTGCTGCTCGAGCGCGACCTGGACGTCGTTGCCGAGGGCGTGCGCGAGGGCAGGGCCTCGTTCGCCAATGCCTCCAAGTACATCCGCATCGCGTCAAGTTCTAACTTTGGCAATATCTGCTCGGTGGCTGCCGCCAGCATCTTTTTGCCCTTTGTGCCGGCGACCGCCACTCAGCTGCTTCTGCTCAACCTGCTTTACGACGCGACCTGCCTGGCGCTGTCGTGGGATAACGTTGACGTCGAGGAGATTTCTCGCCCCAAGGCATGGTCGGGCAAGGGCTTGGGCGGCTTTATGCTCCATTTTGGTTTTGCAAGCTCGGCATTTGACATCATCACATTTGCCATCTTGTTCTTTGGCGTGTGCCCTGCTGTATGCGGCGCATCTTTTATGGCACTGGATGCCGCGGGTAGGGCGGCCTTTATCGCCACGTTCCAAGCCGGTTGGCTGCTGGAGTGCGCATGGACCGAGTCTCTGGTGCTTTTGGTCTTGCGAACACGATGCGCTCGCGGGGCGGACCGTCCGCGCCGTCTGCTCGTGATGATGGTTGGCGTCATGCTTGTCGTGTCTGCCTTGCTCGCACTTGGCCCGGCGGTGCGGCTGATCGGCCTCGCCGCTTTACCGGCGTGGTATTTGGGCGTCGTCGCGCTGCTCAGCGTGCTGTACCTTGTTGTCGTTTCGGTCATCAAGCGGGTCTATCTGTCCCGTGCGAGCAGCTTGTTCTAGGGTGGTTCTATGCGAACGAACAGAACCAACATAGCGATCACGCCCGCCGAGGCCGCCGAGCTCAGCGGTGCGCTGTTCTCGTCCGGTAGTGCCGCCGCCCTTGAGCTTGCGCCCATATTTGCCGATATCGCGTCGGGCAGGCTCACGTCCGTTGAACTGATGCTCGCGGGCTCGCAGCCCGGTTCGGGCACAGAACCCATCGTTATCGATGGGCTGTCGATTGACCTGGCTTCGCGCACCGTGAAAGTCCTGGGGGCGCCCGTCTCGCTCACACCCAAGGAGTTTGACATCCTTGCCTTTTTGGCCACCAATCGGGGCACGGTCTTTAGCAAAGAAGAAATCTATCGGGCCGTGTGGCGGGACGAGTATTTGCTCGACGACAGCAACATCATGGCCTTTGTCCGAAAGATACGAAAGAAGATTGAGCCCGAGCCCGATAACCCGCGCTATCTGTTAACCGTGTGGGGCGTGGGCTACAAGATGGCCGAATGACGCTTTGGCCTATTGCCGCTGCCGATTGAAGGCAGCAGAACAATCCTTGCCGAATCGCAAGAAAGCCGCAAGAAACCAGCCATGTGCTGGGTCTTGCGGCTTTTCTATTCTGTGAACAGTCGCAGACGCGAAGGAGAGGTGAGGACCTTGAGCGGCAGTGACAGTACCGGAAGCGCAGGGCGATGTGCGCCGCCGCGGGCCCATCTTGTTAAGGACCGCCGCAGCTAAGTTGCTCTGCACGCAATCGATAGAACGGAGCGTAATAAGTGAAGATGTTAACCATGCACCGCGCGGCATCGACGGCTCAAGCGCGGCACGATTTGATTCGACATCGTGCGGAGGGGCGCATTCAGTATGCGGCGACCATTCCGCTGACCGATGCTTTGGCATGGGTCGGGTCCAACTTGGGTGGCCTGGACCGCGACGAGGTCGCACACAGCGAGGCGGACAACGGGCGCAACGTGGTCACGCGCGGCAAGAAAAAGTCGCTAGCCCGCAGGCTCGCAGATGCCTTCGTCAACCCCTTTACGGCAATCCTGTTTTTCCTGGCCATTATCTCGGCGGCAACGGACATGGTGTTTCCCTCCCTTTCGCTTATGGGAAGCACGCCGGAAGATTTCGATCCGCTGACCGTGATTATCATCACCACGATGGTGGTGCTTTCGGGCACGTTGCGCTATATCCAGGAGGCGCGTAGCGGCAACGCGGCCGAAAAGCTGCTCGACATGATCACGACGACCGTGACGGCCACTCGAAAGGATGCTCCCAAAAAGGAGATTCCCATCGACGACGTGGTGGTCGGCGACATCGTGCACCTTTCCGCTGGCGACATGATCCCCGCAGACGTGAGGATCATCGAGGCAAAGGATCTCTTTGTGAGCCAGGCCAGCCTGACGGGCGAGAGCGAGCCTGTCGAGAAGGTGCCCGCGACCTGCGCAGAATCCGACTCGGCAACGTCGTTCGAGAATATCGCCCTTATGGGCAGCAGCGTGATCTCGGGCAGCGCGACCGCAGTCGTCTTTAGCGTGGGCGAGCAGACCCTGTTTGGCTCCATGGCGTCGAGCCTTTCGGATGACGCCGTGGAGACCAGCTTTTCCAAAGGCGTCAATGGCGTCTCGTGGGTGCTCATCCGCTTTATGATGGTGATGGTTCCGTTCGTCTTTTTGATTAACGGCGTTACCAAGGACGATTGGCTCGATGCCGGCCTCTTTGCCATCAGCATCGCCGTGGGCCTCACGCCCGAGATGCTGCCCATGATCGTCACCACGTGTCTTGCCAAGGGCGCAGTTGCCATGAGCAAAAAGCAGACCATCGTCAAGAACCTCAACTCGATTCAGAACTTTGGCGCCATGGATGTGCTGTGTACGGATAAGACCGGCACGCTGACACAGGACCAGGTGGTGCTGGAATATCACTGGAATATCAATGGACAGGAGGATTCGCGCGTTCTGCGCCATGCCTATCTCAACAGTTATTTCCAGACGGGTTACAAGAACCTCATGGACCTGGCGATTATCAAGTGCACCGAGGAAGAGGAGCACAACGACCCGAGTCTCACCGACCTTTCGGAGGCATATGTAAAGGTCGACGAGGTGCCGTTTGATTTTACGCGCCGTCGCCTTACCACCGTGGTGCGCGACCGCAGCGGTAAGACTCAGATGGTCACCAAGGGCGCTGTCGAGGAAATGCTCTCGGTGTGCTCGCACGCCGAGATCGATGGCGCGGTTCGCGTGCTGGACGACGAGGTGCGCAAGCGTATCCTGGCAACGGTCGCCGATTTAAACGACGACGGTTTTCGTGTGTTGGCGATTGCGCAAAAGTCCAATCCTTCGCCGGCCGGTGCCTTTAGCGCCGAGGACGAGTGCGATATGGTCCTGATCGGCTATCTGGCGTTTTTGGATCCGCCCAAAGAGTCGACGGCCGATGCCATCGAGGCGCTGCGCAACCATGGTGTCGTCACCAAGATTTTGACCGGCGACAACGAGAAGGTCACGCGCACCATCTGCAAGCAGGTGGGGCTGCAGGTCAACAACATGCTGCTGGGTAGCGACATTGCCACCATGGATGATGCGGAGCTCGCTCGTCGTGCCGAGGACGTGCAGGTGTTTGCCAAGCTCACGCCCGACCAAAAGGCGCGTGTCGTCTCCGTCCTGCGCGACAACGGGCATGTTGTGGGCTACATGGGTGACGGCATCAACGATGCCTCGGCCATGAAGTCGTCCGATATCGGCATCTCGGTCGATACCGCCGTCGACGTTGCCAAGGAGTCGGCGGACATCATCTTGCTTGAGAAGGACCTGATAGTGCTCGAGGAAGGCATCGTCGAGGGGCGTAAGACCTACGCCAACATGATCAAGTACATCAAGATGACCGCGAGCTCAAACTTCGGCAACATGTTTAGCGTGCTTGCCGCGTCTGCCCTGCTGCCGTTTTTGCCCATGATGAGCATCCAGCTGATTCTGCTCAACTTGATTTATGACTGCAGCTGCCTGGCGATTCCCTGGGATAACGTGGACGAGGAGTTCCTGCGCGTGCCGCGTACCTGGGATGCGTCGAGTGTCGGCAGGTTCATGATCTGGATCGGGCCTACCAGCTCCATCTTTGACTTTATGACCTATATCTTTATGTATTTTGTCTTCTGTCCGCTGTTTGTGAGCCACGGCGTGCTGTTTAACGATCTTGCGCACGTTTACTCGGGCGCTGCGCTGGAGCAGATGCAGCTGGCATACATCGCGCTGTTCCAGGCCGGTTGGTTTGTCGAGTCCATGTGGAGTCAGACGTTGGTCATTCATATGATCCGCACGCCCAAGCTGCCGTTTATTCAGAGCCGTGCCTCGGCGCCGGTGATGCTGCTCACGATGACGGGCATCGCGCTGCTCACGGCGATTCCGTTTAGCCCGCTTGGGCCTACGTTGGGCCTGGGTGCCCTGCCCGTTGAGTACTTCCTGTTCCTGATCCCGTGCATCTTGCTGTATATGGCGTTGGCAACAAGCCTTAAGAAGGCCTATGTCAGGCGCTATGGCGAGTTGCTGTAACAGGGGATTTGACATGAGAGGAGCGTTCGCATGAATTGGACGCAGATTTGGATTGACCTGTTTGGCACCTCGGAGTGGCTCGGCCTGAATATGGGCTTTTGGGTGGCCAACGGCGTGGTGCTCATCATCGTCGTCATTATGAACGTCGTCTTTTGGAGCATGAAGCCGCTGCCGAAGGACGAATAACGTGCATGGGGCCGCTTGCGTTGCTGTGCCAAAATAAACACTCGAATGATGATTTGTAGATGTGACAAAGGGACTGTCCCTTTGCCGCATTGATCTGAGAGTAGATGTTGATGATTCTATCGTTGGCCCCTATGGAGGGGATTACTGGGCATGTGTTCCGTCGCGTGCACGCGGAGTGCTTCGGTGCGCTCGATTGCTATTACACGCCGTTCTTGCCGCCGCCGCGCGTGGGGAACCGCTTTGGCGGTAAGACGTTTAAAGAGGTCGATCCCGCCAATAACCAGGGGCTTAACGTGGTGCCTCAGCTGATGTCCAAGAACGCGGACGAGTTTGTGTGGGCGGCACAGGTGCTCGCCGACATGGGTTATCGCGAGGTCAATCTCAACTTGGGTTGTCCTTCGGGAACGGTTGTCGCCAAGGGCAAGGGTTCGGGTTTCTTGCGCAATCTCGACGAGCTCGAGGTGTTCTTGAGCGACGTGTGCGAGCACTCGCCGCTGCCGGTGTCGGTCAAGACCAGGCTGGGGTTGGAAAGCGACGACGAATACGAGCGCGTACTCGACCTCTATTGCCGCATGCCGCTGGCAGAGCTGATCGTGCATCCGCGCGTGCAAAAGGACCGCTATACGGGATCACCGCGCAAGGAGTTTTACGGCGAGACGCTGGAGCGTGCGCCGTTCCCCGTGGCCTATAACGGCGACATTTTCGATCTTGAGGATATGGACGCGCTGGTGGAGGCCTATCCCGGCACGCGCCATGTAATGCTGGGACGCGGCCTGCTTGCGAACCCCGCTCTGGCTCGCATGGTCAACGGCGGTCCCGCTGCCACGGCAGCCGAGCTGCAGCGTTTCCACGACACGCTGTTTGCGGCCTATGCGGACGAGATCGGCGGCAACGCGGTCTTCCGCATGAAGGAGTGGTGGTTCTACGCCAAATGCGCCTTCGCCGATCCCGCGACCGTTCACAAGCTCGTACGCAAGACCAAAAAGGTCGATGAATACCGCGCCGCTGTCGAGCGCGTCTTTCGCGAGCAGCCGCTCGCGCCCATAGCCCGCTTCGACGGCTAGCCAGTCATTGGGGACGTTCTTTAACGACTAGTCATTTAAGAACGTCCATTACAGTCGAAATTGTCAGCCCGGGACCGTCTCGGG